>NZ_JADQ01000020.1:0-76938 GCF_000518465.1 Paenibacillus sp. J14
TATATGAAAATTCGAGTACAATGCGCCGAAACCCAGTGATTTCGCTGAAATGTACTCGAAAAATCATACAGAATCGGGCTAGATGCGTGTGGAACTGCGAAATGTACATGAAAAATCGAGTACAATGCGCCGAAACCCAGCGATTTCGGAGAAATGTACTCGAAAAATCATGTACAGTATGGGCCTGACGTGGCCGTAATCGAGCTACAACGGCTTCCCGTTCATCGTCGGCGGGGCTTCCGGCTTCATCACGGGGCCGAAGTCGTCCGCGGCAGCGGCGGGATTGCCGTCTTGGTTCCAGGCGTCTTTCATCATGAAGGCGCCTTTTCGGCCTTCGTCGGTGGAGTCCTTCGCTTTGGCTCGTTCCAGTTGCTGCTGGGTGTAGTCCTCTTTTTTACTCATCTGACGCACCTCCTATACTATGTGTGGTTACTTAGTATTCCCAAAGTTCCTTTCCGCAAAAAAAAGAAAACCCGCCAAAGCTCAACCTCCTTGGAGTTCAAGCCTTGACGAGTCCTATCTCAGGATCGTTCTACTTATTGCGCCTTCACGAACTCGGCCGCCTTCACGCCGGCCTGACGTCCGAAGATGATAATATCGGCTACGGAGTTGCCGCCGATCCGGTTATCCCCGTGCAACCCGCCGGTCACTTCGCCAGCGGCGAACAGCCCTGGGATCGGGTTGCCATCCTTGTTCAACACTTCCGTGTTGGTGTTGATTTTTACGCCGCCCATGGTGTAGTGGATGCCGGGAGCGATTTTGATGGCATAGTACGGTGCGCCGGACAAATCGTAATCCATCCCGGTAGTTCTGCCAAATTCGGCGTCATTTTTACCTTGTACAGCTGCGTTCCAGGTTTCCAATGTCTTCGCCAATGCATCTTCCGGTACGCCCATAGCTTCAGCCAAAGCTTCAATCGTGTCACCTTGGATCACAAAGCCCATCTTTTCATATTGTTGAATCGCTTTAGCCCGGGATTTTACGCCGGAATCAAAAACAAGGTAGGCTGATTTCTCAGGCAGGGCATTGATCGCAGCCGTCACCTTATCACGTGTATCCATTTCATTATAGAAACGTACGCCTTCGCTGGAAACTAGGATCGCACCTTCACCGCGCACGGCCTCGCCGATCAGATAGGATTTCTCCTGTTGAACGGTTGGGTGAACTTGGATCTGATCCATATCCACGGTAACGCCGCCCAACTTCTCAATCATCGTAATGCCATCACCGGTGCTGCCAACTTGGTTGGTCGTGACATATCCCTTTAAGTCCGGTCTAAACTGGGTGATCATTTCCGGATTCGCCCCGTAACCGCCGGTTGCGACGATGACAGCTTTGGCGGTAATCGTTTTTTCCTCGGTATCGTTCAAAACGACCTTCACGCCGCTCACTTTCCCGTCTTGCTGAGTAATCTCCTTGACGTTGGCGTTGACAAACAGCGGAATGCCTTGTTCTTCAACGTTTCGTACCAGGCCATCCACCAGGTATTGTCCCACGGCGGAGCCGTCTTCCGGACGGTGGGTGCGTTTTTCGCTCATGCCGCCGGTAATCGTCAGGTTATTCAAGCGGATGCCAATGGCATCAAGCCAATCGATCGCTTCGGCGGAATGGTCAACGAAGTAACGAAGCAGTTCGGTATCATTCGTATTGTGGCCGCCTTTGAGTGTCTCTTCATAGAACTTGTCGTTGCTGTCTTCAATGCCTTGTTCCTTTTGGAATTTCGTTTCTGAGGCGTTCATGCCCGAGGACGATTTCGTTGTATTGCCCCCAGCCACCGGCATTTTCTCAAAAATCACCGGGTTCATGCCGCTCGCTTTCGCTTCCAGTGCCGCGGTCATGCCAGCACCGCCTGCGCCGATGATAATGATATCGTAGCTATCCTTCAACTGATCGTGAGGGGTATAGCTTTTTTCGGATGCGCCGGCTACGGCTTCGGCTTCGCTTTCCTTAGCCTTATCCGTCTGACCGCCCGCCTGCGTCTGGTTCTGATTTTGAGCCTGGTTCTGAGGCTCGTTCCCATTGTTGCCGCATCCCGTGATGACCAGCATCAAGGATAAGACGAGAATGAGTGCTGCTGTTACTTTCTTGTGCATGATAAACCCTCCACTTTTGTCTTTATAGGGACGCTGTTTCTCTTTCGTTCCCCTGGGGAGAGGATAACATAAGGGCTCGTCATAGTAAGTGAAACATTTCACAAATAAACAGGCGATCAAACAACAAGTTTTGATCTTCGAGGGCGCCAACAAAAAACGAAAAGGCAACTCCACCAACCCCAATAGCTTGGCGGAATTGCCTTTATTTTGGCATGCTCTACACAGCTTCCATCTTCTGCGCGGTATACAAGCGGTAGTACAGACCGCGTTTGGCCATCAGCTCGTCATGCGAGCCGGATTCGGCAATCCCCTTGTCGGAGACGTACATGATGCGGTCGCAGTTCTTCACCGTCGACAGCCGGTGCGCGATGATAAATGAGGTGCGTCCCTTGAGCAGCTCGTTTAGGCCTTGCTGGAGCAGACGCTCTGTCTTGGCGTCGATCGAAGAGGTCGCTTCGTCCAGAATCAGAATACGCGGATCGGCCAGCAGCGTCCGGGCGAACGAGATGAGCTGCCGCTGTCCTTGGGACAGCTTCGAGCCGCGCTCATTCACTTCCGTGTAGTACCCTTGCTCAAACTCGCGGATGAACTCGTCAGCGCAGACTGTTTTGGCCGCGGCAATGACTTCCTCTTCGGTGGCGTCCAGCTTCCCATAGCGGATATTATCCATGATCGTACCCGAGAAAATAAAGCTGTCCTGCAGCATAATCCCCATCTGGCTGCGCAGCGACTTCAACGTCACCTGCGAGATGTCGTGACCATCGATCAGAATCGCGCCTTCGCTTACATTGTAGAAGCGCGAGATCAGGTTCACGACCGTGGTTTTGCCCGCACCCGTCGGTCCGACGAGGGCGATGCTTTCCCCGGCTTTGACCTCAAAGTTCAGGTGCTCCAGAATGTTCAAGCCGGGATCGTAAGCAAACGTAACGTCTTTGAATTGGACGTTGCCCTGTACCGGCGGCAATGCCTTCGCCCCTGGTACATCGCTGACCGTCACCGGTTCATCCAGCGTTTCGAAGATCCGTTCCAGGTACGCTACGGCGTTAATAAAGTTGTTGTACAGCTGTGACAAGTTCAGAATCGGCTGCCAGAAGCGAGCTGCGTAGTTACTCATCGCAAGGATGACCCCGAAGGTCACGCCTTGCGGCCCCATCGCAAGCAAGCCAACCATATAGATCAATGTCGTGACGATCGTCGCCAGGTTATCCACGGAGAACGGGATCAGCGCGTTGTAGCGCAGCGCCCGCATCCATTCCTTGCGGTAGTTGCCGGCGAGGCGAGTGAAGATGCCTTCGTTATGCTTCTCACGGGAGAAAATTTGCGTCACGCCAATCCCGCTGATACTCTCCTGCAAATAGGCGTTCATGTTAGAGCTTTTGTTAGATACAGCCTGCCATGCCCGGCGCTGCCGGGTTTTGATCAGCAGCATGACGCCGAGGAACACCGGCAATCCGGCCAAGGTGACGAACGACAACCGAACATCCACCGCGAACATAAACACCGCGATAAAGATCAAGTTGACGATCTCCAAAATAAAGTTGATGATCCCGTTGGACAACACGTCGGATACCGCATTGACGTAGTTAACGACGCGGATCAGGATTTTCCCTTGGGGACGGTCGTCGTAATATTTGAACGGCAGCTGCTGCAGATGCTTAAACAGATCCGTTCGGATATCGAAGATGATATCCTGGCCAACCCGGGTCATGATCCGGGAGCGGATTGTCGCCAGCTCAACGCTGACCACGATCGTGAGCAACATCAGCGCAGACCATCCGACCAGCGCGCCAAACGCTTTTTGCGGAATCGTCACGTCAACGACATGCTGGATAATGAGCGGCGCGGACAGCGCGATCGCCGCAGACAAGGCGCTCAGCACGAACGCGATGATCATCGGCTTTTGCTGCTTCCGGATGTACACCATGGCACGTCTGAAGTGTTTTATATCAAAAGGAGACTCTAGATTCTCATCCACATCGAACTTATTTCTAGCCATGGCTACTCACCGTCCTTCCGATCCCTTCATTTTGAAGCATAAATACATCGTAATAATAGCCGCGCTTCGCGAGCAATTCGGCATGGGTGCCTTCCTCAATCAGCCGTCCGCCGTCCAGAATCAGAATGCGGTCTGCTTCGGCCGTAGTCGACACACGCTGAGCAATGATCAGCTTCGTGCACGGGAAGTTCAGCTCGCGCAAGCTCTTCTGGATATGTTCCTCGGTCTCTAAGTCCACCGCAGAAGTAGTATCGTCGAGGATCAAAATCGGTCGGCGTACCGCCAGCGCCCGAGCCAGCGCAATCCGCTGCTTCTGTCCGCCGGATAAGCCGACGCCGCGCTCCCCAACGATGGTGTCATATCCTTCCGGCATTTTCGTAATAAAATCATGTGCCGCCGCAAGTTTCGCATACTCTCTCGTTTGTTCCTCCGGCAGCTCGGGATCGCCGTATGCGATGTTTCCGTCGATCGTATCGGAGAACAGCAGCACGTCCTGGGTCGCGATGCCGATGTTGCTGCGGAGCTCATCAAGCTCCAGTTCGCGGACGTCCACGCCGTCTACCAACACTTGCCCATCGGATACGTCGTAAAAGCGCGGGATCAGGTTCACGAGTGAAGTTTTGCCCGAACCGGTTGAGCCCATAATGGCGATCGTTTCTCCCGGCTTCACGGAGAAGCTGATATCGTGAAGCACTTCGTTGCTGTCATATTTGAAGCTGACGTGCTTAAATTCGATGCGTCCTTCGTAACGGCGCTTATCGATTGCGTTGTGCTCGTTGACGATTTTGGGCTTGGCGTAATAAATTTCTACAATCTTACTCAAGCTGGCGAAGAAACGTTGGATATCGTTAATGATAATGCCGATGTTGCGCATCGGGTTGGACACGGCCCAGATCAGCGCGGAGAACGCGGAAAATTCCCCGAACGTAATCCGTCCCTGCATGACAAAATATCCACCGGCCAGCATCAAGATCACGTTAAACGCTTGGGCGAACGTCTCCAGGTACGGGAAGTAGTCCAGCCACACGAGCGCCGCTTTCTTGTTCGCTTCAGAGAAGTGAACGTTCTTATCGGTAAATTTCTCAATTTCAAATTCTTCACGAGCAAAGGCTTTAACGACGCGGTTCCCCGAGATGTTCTCTTGGGTGATCGTATTCAGTTGGGACAACCGCTCGCGCAGATCTACGTACATCGGACGGACCTTTTTCGCGAAGATGTAAGCCACGACGAAGATGGGAGGCGCCAAGACCAGCAGCCACAGCGTCAACACGGCATCAATGGTGAAAAAATAAGCGACGGCCGCAATAAAGATCGTCAGCGATTCAATAATCGTCTTGATGATCCACGCCATCGAGTGCCGCACCATGTCCAAGTCCCCGGTCATCTTGGTCATCAGGTCCCCGGTCCGGTTATGGTCGTAGTATTCCATATCTTGGCCTTGGATTTTGTTGTACAGATAGATGCGGACTTTGTACAACATATTTTGCGAAGCCTGCTCATATTGCATCGTCGTCAAATAAGCTAGCCCCGTCCGCAGCAGCGAGAACCCAATCATCCCCAAGCAGAGCACGATCAGCAGTCCCCGTTGCTCCGTTAAATTTTGCATTGCATTTTCACCTGTGATAAACGTGTCAACAATCTGCTGGCCGATGTACGGATTGATAATCATGAGCGAGGAGCCCACGACGGAAAGCACCAGCGCGGTGATATACCTGGCCCGGTTGCCTTCCAAATTCTGCCACAGCCATTTGAGTTCAAACAATTCTGATCACCCGTTTCTGTTTGTTGTTGCAAGCTGTTAAAAGCAATCTTCATTTTCGCAAATCATCGTGATTATACCACAACCGTTCACAGGTAAAACCCGCATATTCCAGCGTGTTGTCACGTAGGTTTGCGTTTTCGTGATGGGATCGCCTCTTTGCTTTTATTTCGGTAAATTCTTTAGAATATGAAGTGAATTGCTCCAATTTTGCAGGCCGATACGAAAAAAATTTGAAGGAGGGATCGCCATGGTCGAAAATTTCGTGATCGTACCGCTAACCGCAGAAGATCGAGAGCAAGCCTGCCGCGTATTCGAGCAGACGATTCCGGAGGCGTTTGCCGCGGAAGGGCTCGGACATTTAATAGAAGATATCCGCGAAGAAGTGGATGGAAAAAGAAAGCTGGTGAACGCCGCCCTTGGGGCTGCATCCAGCTCTGATCCGCATGGGGAAGGGAAAACAGCGGGGGAGAGCCCCGTCCTATTTCTCGTTGCGAAGATCGGGCGGGAGGTGGTGGGGACGATTTCCTTTGGCCCTTGCGGGAAGGAAACCAGGGATTGCACCCAGCACGCGTTGGATGAGGTTGGCGAGATGGGAAGCTTGTACGTGCTGCCCGCCAATCAAGGACAAGGCATCGGGGCGGCGTTGATCGAGGCGATGGCGAAGGCGCTGCAAGAGCGGGGGATCGAGCGGTTCTGTCTCGACAGCGGCTATAAGCGGGCGCAGCAGAAGTGGCTGCGTAAGTTCGGCGAACCTTATGTCGTGGCTAAGGACTACTGGGGGCCGGGGCAGGATCATATGGTTTGGTTGTGTCAGGTGAGGGATTACGCAGTGCGCAGGTAAGTAGTGGCATCTGCCCCCATTCATGAGGTACAGCGAGAAGGAAATAACGCTGCAACAGGGCCTTATCCGAAGGCTCTGTGGGAAGGAGAACATCAAACGGTCGACAACGTGCACGCATTTGAACCGTTCCGGCCTCAACTCTCCATTTGCCGGGTTACCTGTGAAGTGTTATATTGATAGGATTGGTGGAACGAGCTTCAAGCCTTGGGCACTTCCTGCCAAAATTAGTGTTCCGGCAGTAAGGCCGGCAAGGAGTTATTTATGCAATTTAAAGAACTGAACCTGATCCCATCGATCTTAAAAGCGTTGGAACAGGAAAACTATACGACACCTACGCCCATTCAACAACAAGCGATTCCTCCGATTCTGGGCGGCCAAGACTTATTGGGTTGCGCGCAGACCGGTACGGGGAAAACCGCAGCATTTGCCATCCCCACCCTGCAGTTGCTGCATAAGGATGGCGCCCCGCGCGCAGGCCGACGGAACATCCGCGCGCTTGTGATTACGCCAACCCGCGAGCTGGCGCTGCAGATTTACGAGAATTTTTGCGCCTACGGCAAGTACCTACCTCTGAAATGTGCAGTTATCTTTGGCGGCGTGTCGCAGAAACCGCAGGAGACTGCACTGCAGAAAGGCGTAGATATTCTGGTAGCCACGCCGGGAAGGCTGAACGATCTCATGCAGCAGAAGCTGATTGATCTGAAGGACGTGGAGCTTCTGATTTTGGATGAAGCGGACCGCATGCTGGACATGGGCTTTATCCATGACGTGAAGAAGATCATCGCCAAGACGCCGTCCCAACGGCAAACCTTGCTCTTCTCTGCCACGATGCCCGGCGCGATCGCGCAAATGGCTAATTCCATCTTGAGAAATCCCGTCAAGGTGGAGATTACACCGGTTTCCTCCACAGTGGACACGATCGGGCAGTATCTATACTATGTGGACAAAGGCAACAAGAGGGATCTGCTGATTCACCTTTTGCAAGACCCGTCCATCGAATCCGCCATCGTCTTCACGCGGACCAAGCATGGGGCAGATCGGTTAGTGCGTCACTTAACGAAAGCCCAAGTCAGCGCCAAAGCCATCCACGGTGACAAATCACAAGGCGCTCGGCAGACGGCTTTGCAGGATTTCAAGAACCGCACCTTGCGCGTCCTGGTCGCCACCGATATTGCAGCGCGAGGCATCGACATCGACGAGTTGTCTCACGTTATCAACTACGAGCTGCCGAATATTCCTGAAACGTACGTTCACCGGATCGGGCGAACCGGCCGGGCCGGACAAAGCGGTGTCGCCATTTCGTTCTGCGATTTTGATGAGAAGCCGTACTTGGCTGATATTGAGAAATTGATCGGAAAGCGAGTCCCTGTCATTAAAGATCACCCTTATCCGATGCAACAAACGGCTCCGGCCCCGAAGCCGGTACAGCCGACAAGGAATACCAAGAAGCGTACGGATTCCTTTACCCCTCATCGCGTAAGACAATCCCGCTAAATGAAGAAGGAGTTGCACCTCCCATCAAGATGATGGTATAGGGCAACTCCTTTTGTTTCTAAATTTCCCGATAGCTCAACCCTCGCCTGACAACAATTTCAGCAGCTTCTGCGGGATGTTGAACTTCTGGTTGTCGATGAGCAGCTGGAATTCTTCGGAGGCTTCGGCTTGATGCGCGTGCTTGATTTCCTCCATTTCCTGTTGCAGCTGTTCCATTTTCAAGTCCAGCTCGAAGGCAGTGTCGGCGGCGGTCTTCAGGTCCTGAAGCAGACGATCCGGGACGGACTCGTTATATTTGTAGAAAATTTTGTGCTCCAGGCTGGCCCAGAAATCCATGGCAATGGTGCGGATCTGAATTTCGACACACACCATTTCCTCACCGTCTGACATGAACACGGGCACTTCAACCAGCATGTGCAAGCTCTTATATCCGTTGGGTTTAGGGTTCTTAATATAATCTTTGATCGTAAGGATCTTCAGGTCCTTCTGTGCCTGCAGCATTTCGCTGATTCGATAAATGTCCGAAATAAACGAACAGGTGATGCGGATGCCGGCGATGTCGCGGATGCTGCGTTTGATATCCTCTAAGGAAGAAGCGCCGCCTTTGCGGTACAACTTCTTCAGGATACTCTCCGGTGACTTGATTCTCGATTTCGTATGCTCGATTGGATTGTAGTCATGGAGAAGCTGGAATTCCTCCTGCAAAATTTCGATTTTTGTCTCCACCTCGTGGAGGGCGAATTTGTACATCATCATAAACCGGGTCAACGACTTCTGCAGGGCCTTCATTTGCTCTAAGGGGTTCACAAAAGATTGATTTATCATTAGGGGCTCCGTCCTTTAACATTGTTCATCACATGATTTCCATTTCCATTATAGCTTAGGAGACAGGCCAGATGCCAGAAAGGAGGGGATCATGAGCGAACGCCCCTGATTCATCGCATTTACGTCGTTTGCAGCAGAGGCAACGCGTCCGTCAATTGGATTTTATACGATTTGACCAGGGTCTTCCCATTGGTCGTGTCCGCTTCGTAGGCTCGTTCGAATCCGAGGCTCTCATACAGCTTCACCGCAGCGGCCATCATATCCGACGTATGTAAGTAAAGCGTACGGGCACCAAGCTCAAGGGATCGACGGGCGGCCTCACGAATCAGCTGCTTTGCAATCCCGCGTCTGCGGGCATAGGGGGATACGGCGAGCAGCCGGATGATGGGGGATTGGATGCCCAGGTCTGATCTCCCATAAGCAGCTTCCGAGTTCAGGAACAGCTGCACGCTGCCAACAATCTCTCCATTCAGCTCAGCGACGAGGCGGGCATAAGGCCCGTTGCCGTAGACAGAGCTTCGAATGTTCGCGCGATATTCCTCCCATCGTTCGCGGGGCATCTCAAACGCATATTGCTGGTAAGCTTCCAGCATGACTTTGGCAATTTGTTCCCGTTCATCTTCCCGGGCATCCCGGATGAATACTTCATGCTCTAAACGGCTCATCTCCAACACTCCTTATCGAAGTAGTTCATTGATTATTCAAATTAAGTGAAGTGAAATCAGTATAGATCAAATACCAACTAAACGCATCGGAATATAAAAATATTTGCACAGACATTAAAAATTTCTATATCGAACAATTGACAAAAAGTGGCGAGCTCCCTAAGATTAAGGATAATTTCAATAAACCGTCTATGTAGATTGGTATAGTGAGAAATATAGTGCGATTCGGGGAGGGATCTTTTTGAATATCGATCATATTGAGGCGTTTGTATACATCAATCACTACGGCAGCTTCAATAAGGCGGCAGAGGTACTATTTCTTTCGCAGCCGACGGTAACCGCGCGGATTCAATCGCTGGAGCGGGAGCTGGATTGCCGATTGTTCGATCGCTTGGGGAAGCAAATCCAGCTGACGGAGAAGGGGAAACAATTTCTGCCCTACGCCCAGCAAATCCTCCAGATTTACCAAAAGGGAAAACATCATCTCCATTCCCGGCCGGGAACTCCTGAGGAACTTCGAATCGGGAGCACCGTATCCGTGTCCAACTATTTAATGCCGCACCTGCTCGTGCTTCTGCATCGGCGCTTTCCGTTAATCAACCTCAAGGTGATAACCGGTCCGACTGACGTTCTGGCAGGCAAGCTGGCGGCTAAGGAAATTGACGTCGCTTTTGCCCGCAAGCAGATGAGCCCGTCGTTCCAATCCTATCCCTTCTACGATGATCCGATTCGGTTATACGTGTATAAGGATCACCCGCTTGCCGCTGTCGGAAGTGCATCCATCCGCGACATTCGGCGGGAACCGCTGGTCTTCTTCGAATGCGGCTCCCTCGATTGGATGCGAATTCATCGCGCGTTTGAAAGCCTGGAGCAGCCGCCCAACATTGTGTATCAGGTCGATAATGCCGAGACGGCGAAGAAGCTTGTGATCAACCGGGCCGGCATTTGCTTTCTCCCCGGGTTGTCTGCTAGACAAGAAGTTCAGGAGGGCATCCTCGTGCCGGTAGACATCCTTGAGACTTCCGGCATTTCTTTACAAACTCACCTGATCTCTCTCAGCGGTGAAAACAATGTATTTCTGGACGCTTTATTAGAGCTAGGCGTCTCACCTATCGACGATTTGCATGTACCCATAGAAAAACTCGATTAGACGCGTAACAAAAATCACAGTAAAGTAGTGTCAACATAATCCTGACTAAACATATATGGATTGTAAACAAAAGATCACCGTGAATGAGGAAGGGGTTAGAGACATGAAGAGATGGTTAAGTGCAGCGGCCGTACTGGTGTTAGCGGGGGCGCTGGCAGGATGTGGAGCGGGAGCGTCCGGCGGGACGGAAGGGAAGGATACGGCGGCGAGCGCAGCCCCGGGATCGGGGGAAGTGAAGAAAATCATCGTAGGAACCGGCACGGGATTCCCTAAAGTATGCTTTATCGACGAGAACGGGAAATTAACCGGATTTGACGTTGAACTGGTCCGTGAGATCGATCGGCGTCTGGCGGAATATGAGTTCGAGTTCCAGACCCAGGAGTTTTCCAACCTGCTGCTGAGCTTGGAGACGAAGAAGATCGATTTTGTCGCTCATGAGATGGAGAAGAACCCGGAGCGGTCCGAGAAATACCTGTTTAACAAAGAGCCTTACGCGCACTGGAGAAATAAGATCATCGTCGCGAAGGACAACAACACCATTCATTCCTTGGACGATTTGAAGGGGAAGAAGGTGCTCACCTCGCCAACCAGCGCGGAGGCGCAAATTTTGGAGAACTACAACAAAGAACATAACAATGCCATTGAGATTGTCTATCAAAACGGCGCAGCCAACGATACGGTCAGCCAAATTACATCGGGCCGTGTGGCAGCCACGCTGGGAGCGGACTTCTCGCTTTCGCTGATCGATCCGCAAGGGAAGCTGAAAACGACCGGAGAAGAACTGTCGGAAGCGGATATCTTGTTCGTCTTCCGCAAAGACGATCCGGAAGCACAGAAGCTGGCGGATGCAATCGACGAGGCGATCAAGGAATTGAAGGCGGATGGAACCTTAAGCAAGCTGAGCAAGGAATGGCTGGGAGAGGACTTCACCTCGGATAACTAATCAACAAAGCGGGAAAGGAGGGAGATTTTCGTGGGGGCACCGTTTGATTTTTCTTTCGTAATCAGCGCCTTTTCGAAGCTGTGGGCGACGCTGGGCGTCACTCTGCTGATCGTAGGCGGGTCGCTGCTGACGGGGATGATCGTGGGTTTCCTGATTGCGTTCCCCCGGCTGTATCGAATTCCGGTGCTGGAGCAGTTTTCGAAGGTATATGTTTCTTTTTTCAGAGGGACGCCGATCTTGATCCAATTGTTCCTGTTCTATTATGGCTTACCGGAGCTGTTGAAGCTGGTCCACCTGGATATCTCCCGAGCGCCCGTGTTGTTCTTCGTCATATTGACCTACGGCCTGCATACCGGAGCCTTTATGTCGGAGATGATCCGCGCTTCGGTGACGGCCGTTGATCGGGGGCAAGTTGAAGCGGCTTATGCGATCGGGATGAAAGGGCACCAAGCTTTCACTCGAATCGTATTGCCGCAAGCACTGGCGGTGGCGGTGCCGGTCTTCTCCAATATGGTGATTGCTTTGCTCAAGGATACGTCGCTGGCATTTACCCTCGGCGTTATGGAGCTTACTGGCAAAGCCCAGACGCTGGGCGCGCTTACCCAGCATTTTATTGAAGCGTATTTGGCTTTGGCGTTCATTTATTTGGTCGTGAGCTTCACATTAGAGAAGCTGCTGCGGGCGGCTGAACGGCGTTTACTGAAGCATGAGCAGCCGGATGGGACGGCGAGAAGGAGATTTCGGATCGAACGGAAGCCGTCGCTTCGGGGGATGTTCGCCGGGATCGGCGCAGAGAAAGGAGGCGCGAAATTATGAAGATCGACCCTTCGTTTATCTGGACGGCCTTCGTTCAGCTGTTATCGGCGATTCCCACCACCTTAATGATCACGGCCGTGTCCGTCTCGGTTGGCTTTGTCATTGGCGTGATCACCGCGCTGTTTCGGCTGTATCGGGTCCCGGTGCTGGGGCCCATCTCCACCGCGTACATCACCTTTATTCGCGGAACGCCGATGCTGACGCACTTATTGCTGATTTACTTCGGGCTGCCGGTCATTATTGACGGCTTATCGGGTTGGTTTGGCTGGGGTTTTAAGTCCGCTTCCATCCCGATGATCGCTTTTGCCTATATTTCCTTCTCTATCACGGCCGGAGCTTATATGTCTGAGGTCGTCCGCTCGGGGCTGTTGGCAGTGAACCGCGGGCAGCTCGAAGCGGCTTATTCCATCGGGATGACGACGTTTCAGGCGCTGCGGCGGATCGTGTTCCCCCAAGCGCTGGCGTTCAGTCTGCCGAATCTCTCCAACTCGGCGATCGGAATGCTGCACGGGTCTACGCTGGCTTTTACTGTATCCGTTGTGGACATTAATGCGAAAGCGCAAATCGTGGCCTCGACCAATTGGAAGTTTTTTGAGGCCTATTTGGCGGCGGCGGTGATTTTCTGGGGGCTGACCGTCCTGATTGAACGGCTTACGGCGCGGCTCGAGAAACGAATCCAACTTTACAATCGGGGGGGAGTGGCATGATTCAGCTTCGTCAATTATCCAAGTCCTTTGGCCGCCAGCAGGTCTTAAAATCGATTGATCTGACGGTGAACCAAGGTGACGTCGTCGTCATTCTCGGCCCCAGCGGCTCTGGCAAAACAACGCTGCTGCGCTGCATCAACTACCTGGAGAAGCCGAGCGGCGGCGAGATTGCCATCGGCAATTACCGGGTGAACTGCAGCCGGGCGACCAAGAAAGACATTCACACCCTCCGGCAGAAGACGGCGATGGTGTTCCAGCAATATAACTTGTTTCGGCACAAGACGGCGCTGGAGAACGTAATGGAAGGCTTGGTGATCGTCAAAAAAATGCCTAAGGAAGAAGCCAAAGCCCGCAGCATCGCTTTGCTGGAGAAGGTGGGTCTGGCCGGTAAGCTGGACGCCTATCCCAGCCAGCTGTCCGGGGGGCAGCAGCAACGGGTCGGCATTGCCCGGGCACTGGCTCTTGAGCCGGAAGTGATTTTATTTGACGAACCTACGTCGGCGCTCGATCCTGAGCTGGTGGGCGAAGTGCTGGAAGTCATTCGCAAGATTGCCAAGGAAGGGATTACGATGATCGTCGTGACCCATGAGATGGGGTTTGCCCGGGACGTGGCGAACCACGCCGTATTTATGGACGGCGGTGTCATTGTGGAAGAAGGGAGCCCGGCGGAGCTGCTGTACCATCCGCGCGAAGAACGGACGAAGCAGTTTTTGAAGCGGATTACCCCTGAGCCGAGCTATAGCATTTAGCATTTTTACGATTAAGGAGGCGAACGAGAGATGGGACTCACGATTAGCGTGTTGGATCAAAGCCCGATTTACCCGGGGGAAACGGCGGAGCAGGCGTTTGCGCATACCGTTGCGCTGGCCCGTAAATCTGAGGAGCTGGGGTTTCGGCGATTTTGGGTGTCAGAGCATCATGATTCGGAGCAGGTAGCCGGTTCTTCGCCGGAGGTGCTGATTTCCTACCTTCTAGCGCATACGAATACGATCCGGATCGGCTCGGGCGGCGTGATGCTGCAGCATTACAGCCCGTATAAAGTGGCAGAAAATTTCAACGTGCTGGCTTCCCTCGCGCCGGGGCGGGTCGACCTTGGCGTCGGCCGGGCGCCGGGAGGTTTGCCGAAGAGCACGCAGGCGTTGCAACAAGGCGTAAAGGAATCGGTCACCTTGACGGACAAAATCGTGGAGCTGCGAAAATTTGTGCAGAACCGGTTGGAGTCGGACCATCCGCTGGCTGGATTGCACGCAGCCCCGATTCCGGCGCAGGCACCGGAGCTCTATGTGCTTGGCGCGAGCGTGGATAGTGCGCAAATCGCTGCAGGATTAGGTTTGCCATATGTGTTCTCCCTGTTTATTAACGGAGACCCATCGGTAGCACTTAAGGCGATCCAAGCCTACCGGGAGAGCTTTGATGCCTACCATGGCGCCGAGCCTCAAGTCATCTTGGCGTTGTCCGTCATCGTCGCCGAATCTGAAGCGGAAGCCGCCGAGCTTGCCGGCAATCAGAAGGTTGTGAAGGTGCGGCTCGCCAGCGGCAAATTGGTGACGCTTGGCACACGGGAGCAAGCGGAAGAGTTCGGCCGTCAGGCCGGAGAGCCCTATACGATCGAGGAGCAGGAGCCTTGGATTGTTAAAGGGACCAAGGCAACGGTCCGGGAGCAGCTGTTCGCGCTGCAGAAGGACACCGGCATCGAGGAAGTGATCGTCACCAGCAATATCACGCCTTTCGAGAAGCGGATTCGCTCCTTTGAGCTGCTGCGTGAAGCTTTAGTTGAAGCGGCGGTGGAGGCGTAAGATGTCCAACGATACTTATGCGACTCAGGCGAAGGCGTTGAATGGTACAGCAGCAGAGCGGTTCATAGAGATCCGCCGGGAGCTGCACCGGTACCCGGAGCTGTCGAACGAAGAGTTCGAGACGACCCGGCGAATTCGCGGCTGGCTGGAGGAAGCGGGCATCCGGATCCTGGATATCCCGCTGACAACGGGGTTGATTGCCGAGGTGGGCGGTCTCCAGGGCGGGCCGGTCATCGCGGTTCGAGCGGATATCGATGCGCTGCCGATTCAGGAGGAGACCGGTCTCCCGTTTGCTTCGGCGCATCCCGGCAAAATGCACGCCTGCGGGCATGATTTCCATACCGCCGCCCTAATTGGCACGGCGTATGCGTTGAAAGCCCGGGAGGCGGAGCTGAAGGGCACGGTCCGGCTGATCTTCCAGCCGGCCGAAGAGAAGGCCAAAGGCGCGCGGCAAGTCATCGCCAGCGGGGCGCTCGACGGGGTGCAGGCGATCTTTGGCATGCACAATAAGCCCGATCTTCCCGTCGGGACGATCGGGATCAAGAGCGGCGCGCTGATGGCCGCTGCCGACGGCTTTGTCGTTGAGGTCGCGGGACGGGGGACCCACGCGGCGGTGCCGGAAGCCGGCAATGACCCGATTGTGACCGCCGCGCATCTCGTGACGGCGCTGCAATCAATCATCAGCCGGAACGTCGGCTCCCTGGAGAGTGCCGTGATCAGCGTCACGAAGCTCCACAGCGGCACCGCCTGGAACGTCGTCCCTGAGACAGCGCTGCTGGAGGGCACGATCCGCACCTTTGATGAAGCGGTGCGGCGGCGGGTGCTGCAGCGCTTCGAAGAGGTGGTTCAAGGCGTGGCGGCTACGTTTGATACAACGGCTTCCGTTCGTTGGATTGAAGGTCCCCCGCCCGTGCTGAACGATGCCAAGCTGGCGGAGCTTGGAGTGGCCGCGGCGGCGGCGGCGGGATACCAGGCGGTGTCGCCGGTTCCGTCGCCGGCGGGGGAGGATTTTTCCTGGTATCAGCGGGAGGTTTCGGGCCTCTTCGTCTTTATGGGGACGGATGGACCGCAGGAATGGCATCATCCCGCCTTTGACCTTGATGAGCGGGCGATTCCGGTAAGCATCGGCTTCTTCACGAAGCTGGCGGAGCTGGCGTTAGAGGAGCTGGCACGGGATCCCCGCCTCCGCAAGGAAGGAGCGTCCCCATGAGCGCGTCCATTGCTTATGACGTCATCGTTGTTGGCGCAGGCTCCATGGGGATGAGCGCCGGATATTATTTGGCCCGCAAGGGACTGCGCACGCTGCTGATCGATGCCTTTGATCCGCCGCACCGGGAAGGCAGCCATCATGGCGAACCTCGGCTCATCCGGCATGCTTACAGCGGAGATCCCGTGTATACGGAACTTGCGGTTCGCGCCCACCGCTTGTGGAATGAAGTGGAGGAGCTGACCGGAACCCAGTTGCTGGTGTCATCGGGCGTTTTGAATCTCGCGGATCGCGGCGTCTATTCCTTTATGGAGCGAATCGCACAATCGACGGCGTTGGGCGTCCGCACCGAATGGCTGGATGCGGCAGAGATCCGCGCCCGCTGGCCGGAGCTGACCATCCCGGATTCATTTGAGGCGATGTATGAGCCGGACGCCGGGTATTTGTACAGCGAGCGATGTGTGGAAGCGTATCGCCAGTTGGCTTTGGCGCAAGGCGCGAAGCTGCTGACGTACGCCATAGTCAGGGATGTGAAGGTACACCAAGGAGAAGGCGGAGTAACGGTGTATACGGCGGACGACAGGTTTCATGCCGGGGCCGTCCTGTTGACCGCCGGAGCGTGGTTCAGCACGCTGTCTCCTTTCGTCAACCTTCCTATCCGCGCCGTGCGCAAGGTGGTCGGGTGGTTTGAAACCAGCGGGCCTGGCTTCGACGCGGGACGATTCCCCGGTTTCACGTTGGGAACGCCGGAGGGCGGGTTTTACGGGTTCCCGAATATCGGCGGAGCCGGACTGAAGATCGGTCGTCATGACGGCGGGGTCCCTTGGACACCGGGGGAGACGTTGGCGCCTTTCGGAAGCCGGCCCGAGGATGAAGCAGATCTGCGCCGTGTGCTGTCGGCCTATATGCCGAAGGCAGCCGGCCGCTTAAAGCAAGGCGCGGTCTGCAAATACGAGATGTCGCCGGATGAGGACTTCATCATCGACCGACATCCCGAGCACCCGCAGGTGTGGGTGGCGGGTGGCTTTTCCGGACATGGCTTCAAATTTGCCAGCGTGATTGGGGAGCGGCTTGCGGACTTGGTTGAAAAAGGGAAGACGGATGACTCGCTGCGGCCGTTTGCGCTGGATCGTTTTGGCCAGTTGGCGAAGTAGAGAGATTTGGCGCTGGACCTGATTGGGCCAGTTGGCGTAGCAGGGAGTTCGGGAAGAAGCTTAATTTGGAATCGGAGGGGATGGCATGACTAAAGTAAATTTTGAAGCTTTTTTGAATACACATGGACAGCTCGTTACGGCCATTGATGGCCTCAGCGAGGAGCAGACCACTTGGAAGCCAAAGCCGGAGAGCTGGAGCGTACTGGAGGTATTAACCCACTTGGTGGATCACAGTATCGTTGTCTCTTTTCGGATCCGGGATATTCTGGCGGGAACGGAGGCGCGGCTGCCGGCTTTTAACCAAGACGCCTGGATCAGCGGGCAATATGCCAACGCAGGTAAAGTCTCCGATGTGCTGCAGGCCTTTCATGCGTTGCTTTTGTACAACAGCCTGCTGTTAAGCCGCCTGGATGCGGCCGACTTGGAGAAAACCGGCGTGAACGCCAAGGGAGAAACTGTCTCCATCAAGGATATTGTCGAGGGCTTTACCAACCACGTCCAACGTCATATGGGGCAAATCGATCGAATCAAACAAGCAGCCGGGTTTGCCCTAAGCAAGAGCTAAGGCTAGGAAACGAACGATACCCAAACGATAAGGAGGAACGAGATCATGGCGAAACCAAGACAACTCAAATTAGGCGCATTATTGCACGGGGTAGGAGGAGGAACCTCCCTGTGGCGTCATCCGGATGTGCAGGCGGATGCCAGCGTGAATATCGACGTGTATAAACGTTGGGTGCAAAAGGCGGAGGCCGGCAAATTCGACCTGGTATTTATTGCGGACGGCTTATACATCACGGAGAAATCGATCCCCCATTTCCTGAACCGCTTTGAGCCCTTAACGCTCCTCAGCGCCCTGGCGGCGGTCAGCAAGCATGTGGGTCTGGTCGGAACGTTGTCCACTTCGTACAGCGAGCCGTTTACCGTTGCCCGGCAGTTCGCCTCCTTGGACATGATCAGCGGCGGGCGCGCAGGCTGGAACGTCGTAACCTCCCCGTTGGAAGGCTCGGCGCTGAACTACGGGAAGAAGGAGCATCCGGACCATGCCAAACGTTACCGGATTGCCACCGAGTTTCTGGAGGTGGTCCGCGGTCTGTGGGATTCGTGGGAGGACGACGCATTTGTGCGGGATAAGGAGACGGGGGTATTTTTTGATCCGGAAAAAATGCACACGCTGAACCACGTCGGAGAATTCTTCTCGGTGAAGGGGCCGCTGAACATCGCCCGCTCTAAGCAAGGGCAACCCGTGATCTTCCAGGCGGGCTCCTCTGAGGTCGGCAAAAATTACGCAGCCAAGCACGCGGACTCCGTGTTCACCGGGCATGAGACGATCGAGGACGCGCAAGCTTTCTACCAAGATGTGAAGTCCCGCGCCGCATCGTTTGGACGGAATCAGGAGGAAGTCCTGATCTTTCCGGGGATCAGCCCGATCCTTGGCCGTACGCCGGAGGAAGCGGAACGCAAATATCAAGAGGTCGCCAGCCTGGTGACGATCGAGAATGCGCTGGACTATTTGGGCCGTTTCTTCGAGCATCATGATTTCTCCCAATATCCGCTGGATGAGCCGTTCCCGGATGTCGGGGATTTGGGCAAAAACAGCTTCCAAAGCAGCACGGATAAAATCAAAAAAGACGCCAAGGAAAAAGGGTTGACGTTAAGACAAGTGGCGCTTCAAGTCGCAACGCCGCGCGGCGGATTTATCGGGACGCCGGTGCAGGTCGCAGACCGGATTCAGGCCTGGTTCGAGGGAGGCGCAGCCGACGGGTTTATGATTACCGCTGCCGTTCCGAACGGACTGGAGGATTTTGTGGATCTGGTCGTACCGATTCTGCAGGAGCGCGACCTGTTCCGGACTGAATACGAAAGCGATACGCTGCGCGGCAACCTGGGCCTGCCGATTCCGGAGAACCGGTATACGCTGGAGCGGAAGGCGGTAGCAGCTAAGTCTTGAGGCGGGTAGCGGCCTGCTGAGGTGGTGCCGTTAGTTTTGCAGTATCAGGAGATGGATCACGAATAGGAGGAGATCAAATTATGAGCAAAATCGTTATTATCGCTGGGAGTCCAACCTTAGGTTCACGGTTGTTCGGATTAACGGATTACGTACAGGAGAAGTTGACCCAAGCGGGCAATTCCATCGATTGGTTCTCGGCGGCAGAGCTGCCGGCGGAGGATTTGCTCCGGGCGAATTTCAACAGCGAGGTTGTGAAGGAGCTGAACGCAGCGGTTGAAGCGGCCGATGCCGTCATCATCGCCAGCCCGGTCTATAAAGCGTCTTATTCGGGCGCGCTGAAGACGATCCTGGATTTGATCCCGCAAAAAGGGCTCCAAGGCAAAGTAGTGCTGCCGCTGTTCATCGGCGGGACGATTGCCCATTTGCTGGCGGTGGATTACGCGTTGAAGCCGGTGGTTGCGGCGCTTGGCGGAACTCATATTCTCAGCGGTGTATTTGCCGTCGATCAATGGGTTAGCCGGTTGGAGAACGGCGGGTTTGCGCTGGAAGAGCAGCTTCGGGTGCGGCTGGACGAGGAGGTAGCCGAGCTGAACCGGGAACTGGCCCGTTATCGGCTTGGGGCAGAGGAGCAGAAGCAAGGCCAGGTTGTGTAAATTCAGAAGGCGATGTGCCTGAAGGTGAAGGAGAGCCTCACGGGATTCTGTGCTGCACTAATGCCGACTAAACATATGAGTTAATGATTGATTAGAGTGTCATGATTTCTAAATTAAACAAAGGTGGAGTGAACAATGGGTTCCCATTCCAATAGACAGCTCCGGTTCGGAGCCGCGATTCATGGCGTAGGGAGCAGCCATACGGCGTGGAGGCATCCGCAGATTCCTTCGGATGCCAGCGTAAGCCTTGCTTTTTATACGCAACAGGCGCAAATCGCTGAAAACGGAAAATTCGATTTTGTATTCATTGCGGACGGTCTCTACATCAATGAAAAATCGATCCCGCATTTTCTGAACCGGTTCGAGCCGATTACGATCTTGTCTGCGCTTGGCGCTGTAACTTCACGGATCGGCCTGGTCGGAACGCTGTCGACCTCGTACAGCGAGCCCTTTACGGTCGCCCGGCAGTTCGCGTCGATCGACTATATTAGCAAAGGGCGGGCCGGTTGGAACGTTGTGACTTCACCTTTGGAAGGGACGGCCCTCAATTTTGGCGGCAAACCGCACCCCTCGCATTCTGAGCGATACCGAATCGCCGAGGAATATTTGGAGGTCATCAAAGGCCTGTGGGACTCCTGGGAGGATGACGCTTTTATTCGCGACAAGGAGAGCGGGGTTTTCTTCGACCCGTCCAAAATGCATCGGTTGAATCACGAGGGCGAGTATTTCTCCGTACAGGGCCCGTTAAACATCGCGCGTTCCAAGCAGGGCCAACCAGTCGTGTTCCAAGCCGGCTCCTCCGAAAGCGGCCGCAACCTTGCGGCCAAGACGGCGGACGCGGTATTCACCGGACCGGAGACGCTTGAAGAAGCCAAGGCGTTCTATCAGGACGTGAAGCTGCGCGCCGTCGAAAATGGGCGTTCCCCTAATGAGATTCTGATCTTCCCGGGAATCGGTCCAATCATTGGCCGGACTGAGGAGGAAGCGGAGCGGAAATACCGCGAAATCGCCGAATTGGTGACGCCGGACAAAGCGCTGGAGTACCTTGGACGGTATTTTGAGCACCATGATTTCTCCCGATATCCGCTGGATGAGCCGTTCCCGGATCTGGGCGATTTCGGTTCGAACAGCTTCCGCAGTACAACGGAACGTATCAAGAAACGGGCGAAGGAGCAGAACCTGACGCTCCGGGAAGTTGCGCTGCAGGAGGCGACGCCAAGGACGGTGTTCTTTGGCACGCCGGAGAAGGTTGCGGATATTGTGCAGCAATGGTTCGAGGAACAGGCGGCGGACGGTTTTATTATCGGAGAAAGCGTTCCGGGCGGGCTGAGAGATTTCGTGGAATGGGTCGTGCCGATTCTGCAGGAACGCGGATTGTTCCGCACCGATTATGAGGCGGATACGCTTCGCGGCAATCTGGGGCTGCCTGTGCCGGTGAACCGTTACACGGCGCAGAGGGCGCTGCAACAGGCCGGCAGCGTTCGGTATGTCTGATCAAACGTTAGTTTAAGCACAGGGAGGGCGTTGATGCCATGAGAATCATGAAAACCAAGCGCAGTAAATCCATCGTCGCAGCGGCAACGATGATGGTGGTGCTGCTATCGGCCTGCGGGAGCCATCCAACCGCACAAGAAAGCCCAAAGGCTGAGGCGTCCGCCTCGGATGCCGAACAAACAGCTGCCGCACAAGGCGGGGAACTCACTTATGCGCTGGCGACCTCACCCGATACGTTGGACCCGCATCGCAGCGGGCTTGCCGTAGCGGTTCGGGTCCTTCGCACGATCTATGACAGCCTGGTCGTCCAGCTGCCGGACAATACCATCAAGCCGTGGCTGGCGAAGGAATGGACGGTTTCGGAGGACGGGCTCAGCTATACCTTCAAGCTCCGGGAGGATGTCAAATTCCATGACGGAACCCCGTTTAATGCCGAAGCGGTTAAATTCAACTTCGACCGGATTCTCGATCCGGCCACAAAAGCGGCGAATGCGGCTGCCTTGCTTCAGCCGTACGAATCCTCCGAGGTAATTGACGAGTACACCGTCAAGCTCAACCTTTCGACACCGTCCAGAGCGTTCCTTGGCAACCTCAGCCAGGCGCTGCTTGGCATCGTCTCGCCGACGGCAGCCAAGCAATACGGTGATCAGCTGGGACAGCACCCGGTGGGAACCGGACCGTATAAATTCGTGAAATGGGAGGAAAACGCCGGCATTCAGGTGGAGCGCAATCCAGATTATCATTGGGCGCCTGAATTGGTCGACAACCCGGGAGCGCCTTATCTGGACAGCGTGAACTTTCGTATCATTCCGGAGGAAGCGACCCGGATCGGAAGCGTGCAGAGCAAGCAAGTGCTCGCTGCCGAAACGGTGCCGCCTCAGAATGCGATCGCACTGAAGAACCATGCCGAGCTGCAGTTGCTCCAGACCAATACGGTCGGCCTGCCGTATACGTTATTTTTTAATCTGGACCATGCCCCCTGGAATGAGCTGAAGGCCCGGCAAGCCGTGCAGCTCGCAGTTGATGTGGATGCGATCGTCAAGACCTTGTACTTAGGCACTTACGAGCGGGCTTGGTCACCGCTGACGCCGGGAACGTTTGGCTACGATCCTTCGCTGGAGAACTCGATTCAACCTGATCTAACGAAGGCCAACCAGCTGCTGGATGAGTTGGGATGGGTGAAGGGAGCGGACGGCATCCGGGAAAAAGACGGCAAGAAGCTCACCCTGCATTACGTCGACGGAACCCCGAACCGGGAAAAACGCAACGACATCGCAGTGATCATTCAGCAGCAGTTGAAGCAAATCGGCATCGCCGTTGAGGTGGAGATCACCAAAGATGTCCGGACCGTGGTGTATACCAACGGAGATTACGATTTATACGGAAACAGCCAAGTCAATTCTGATCCGAACGCACTCTATTCGTTCTACCATTCCTATGATCCGAACGGACAGCCCACCTTGTCGCGGCTGAACAGTCCAGAGGTGGATGAGTGGCTCGAGCAGGGAAGAGTGGAGAAGGATGACGCGAAACGGGCGGAGCTGTACAAGAAAGTGCAGCATTACATTATCGACAATGCGATCATTCTTCCGATCTATGTGTTCCCTTATACCGTAGCTGCATCCCAGTCCGTACAAGGAATCAAATTCGATTCCCTCGGCTATCCGTTGTTTAACGACGTTTCATTAAAGAAGTAACGCGAAGGGAGCTGCATTAGGAAAATGGTTTGGACGATCTTCCAGCGGCTGATCGCCTCGTTGCTGGTCATTTTCGGATCGCTGGTGCTGGTCTTCACCATTTTGTACGTCCTGCCCGGCGATCCGACGGACGCGATGATTGATCCCGCGCTGGCGACGCCGGAGGCGATTGCGGCCTTACGGCACCAGCTTGGCGTTGACCAGCCGTTCCACGTTCAGCTCCTGCGGTATTTCGGCGGTATATTCCGGGGAGACTTCGGCAACTCGCTGCTGAATTCGGACCCGGTGCTGCCCAAGATCGTGGAGAGCTTGCCGGCTACGCTCGCTTTAACGGCGGCCAGCGCCTTCGTGTCCGTCGTTGTCGGGATCCTGCTGGGCGTTCTCTCGGCGATCCATCGCAACCGGGCGATTGACATTATTGCCCGGATCATCGGATTATTTGGCATCTCCATGCCGACGTTCTGGTCGGGCATTCTGCTGATCCTGATCTTCTCGATTACGCTGGGCTGGTTCCCGGCGATGGGATCGGACGGCTGGAGGACCCTCGTCCTGCCGGCCCTTGCACTTGGCACCGTCGGGGCGGGATTTATCCTCCGGATGGTTCGAAGCAGCATGCTCGATGTCATTGGGGAGCAGTTTATCGTCACCTTGCGATCCAAGGGACTCACCGAGCGCGCGGTGATGTACCGGCATGCGCTCAGGAACGCGTTGATCCCGGCTGTGACGATGATTGGCATGCTGATCGGCGAGATGCTGGCCGGCACGGTCGTGATCGAGACCGTATTTTCCCGGCAGGGCATCGGCAGGGTGATCTCGGACGCCATCATGGCCAAGGACTTGCCGGTGGTTCAAGGTGTTATCCTGTTTTCTGCCGCCATTTATGTATTCGTTAATCTGCTAGTGGACATTTCTTATGCGATCATCGATCCACGAGTCCGACGCTCCACTTAATGAGGTTCACGTACTTTATGAACGGGAGGGAAATCGAGTGAGAGAAGCGATCTTCTCCAAAACCGTCTGGCGCGAACGTAAAGCCGGAGCTTCGGCCGCGCCGCGAACCGGCCGATTTTCGGTCAATGACCTGCTTCTGGTGTTGGCCGGATTATTCATCTTGTTTATCGTCGCATGCGCCATCGTCCCTTCCTGGATCGCTCCGTATGCTCCGACGGAAATGCTGACGGACCGTATCCTGCAAGCGCCCAGCCGGGCTCATCCGTTGGGTACGGATTATTTCGGCAGGGATGTCTTCAGCGTGATCGTGCATGGAAGCCGCGATTCCCTCTTTATCGGGCTGGCTTCCGTGCTGACCGGCGGGTTGATCGGCGGAGCTTTCGGAGCCATCGCCGGGTATGCGGGCGGATGGGTGGATACGGTAATGATGCGAATCAACGATATTCTGATGACGATTCCGGGGATTCTGCTCGCGCTTGCGATCGCCGCGGCCCTTGGCCCCAGCCTGTTTAACATCGTGCTGGCCGTCGCCGTCTCCTCCGTACCGGGATATGCCCGCGTGATGCGAGCTCAAATTTTAAGCATTAAAAACCGCACGTTCGTGAAAGCCGCCGCCTCCATCGGCGCTTCGCCCTGGTCGATCTTCTGGAAGCATGTGCTGCCGAACTCCCTTTCACCGCTGCTGGTCATGGCGGCGGTGGGGATCGGCACGTCGATTCTGACGGGATCGGGTCTCAGCTTCCTCGGGCTGGGCGTGCTTCGCGAAATCCCGGACTGGGGGACGCTGCTGTCCCAGGGCAGAGGTTACCTGACCGTAGCTTGGTGGATCTGCACTTTTCCAGGGCTGGCGATTACCTTGTTTGTCTTGGCAGTCAATATACTGGGGGACCGTCTGAGAGATCATCTGGATCCGAAAAAACTTACGCAGCGATAGGAGGGGGCCATGAGGAGCGCATTGTTGGATATTCAGCAGCTTTCCGTTGATTTCAGCACCCGAAACGGACTGATCCAGGCGATTCGGGATGTCACCTTAACGATCGGAGAAGGGGAAACCGTTTGCCTCGTCGGCGAGTCCGGAAGCGGCAAGACGGTCACCTCCAAAGCCATTATGCGCTTGATCGATCATGAGAACGGCAGGATCACGGGCGGCAGCCTCCGCTTAGGCGGGACCGATTTGACGGGACTGTCTGAGGCGGAGCTTCGCCGGGTTCGCGGAAAAAAGATGGCGATGGTGTTCCAAGAGCCGATGGCCGCCTTTGACCCGGTATTTACAATCGGCCGGCAAATCCGGGAAACCATCCTGCAGCATGAGCGGATCTCCAAGCGGGAGGCCGATGAGCGGGCGGTTCGCCTGCTTGAACGCGTGGGCATTCCGGAGCCGAGGCTGCGGCTGAAGCAATACCCGGGCGAACTGTCGGGCGGCATGCTGCAACGGGCGATGATCGCGATGGCGCTGTCCTGCGGTCCGGACCTGCTGATCGCAGATGAGCCGACAACCGCATTGGATGTGACCATCCAAGCGCAGATTCTGAGCTTGCTTAAGGACTTGCAGCAAGAGTTCGGGATGTCGATTTTGCTCATCACGCATGATTTGGGGATTGCCGCCGATATCGCTGACCGTATTGTGGTGATGTATGCCGGGGAAATCGTGGAGGAGGCGCCGGCAGAGCAATTGTTCCGACTCCCCCGCCATCCGTATACCCGCGGACTGCTCCGCTCCATCGCTAAGCTGGATACCGTCCGCGGGACCCGGCTCCATTCCATCGAAGGGTCGATTCCCAGCCTGGCCGAGCCGCCCAGCGGGTGCCGGTTTCATCCCCGTTGCGCTTACGCCACGGAAAGCTGTATTCGGGAAGCCCCGCCTTTAGTGGCAGATGCAGAAGGCCGCCGAACCGCTTGCTGGCACTCGGAAGAGCTGGTCCGGCAGGATAGCTGGCTTGCGGCGCAACCGGAAATCGAAGCCGCCCCGATACACGTACGCAGCTCTTCCTCGGAGAGCGAAGGCCCCATCGCGACGGCCGAACCGACTGATGTAAACGAAGGCGAGGTGCTGTTTGCCGCTGAGCATTTGCGCAAATATTACCGCGTTCACGGCGGAGGCTTAGGGAAACGGAACCGGCTGATCCGTGCCGTAGACGATGTCACGTTTACGATCAAGAAAGGGGAAACCTTTGGCCTGGTTGGCGAATCCGGCAGCGGGAAGTCGACGCTGGGGAGGGTGCTGCTGCAGATGGAGAAAGCGACGGCAGGAAGCGTGTTGTTCGCCGGCGAGGACCTTACTCGACTGAGCGGAGCAGCCTTGCGTTCGGCCCGCCGCCATATGCAGACGATTTTTCAGGATCCTTATGGCTCGTTTGATCCGAGGTGGAAAATCGGGGATAGCATCGCTGAACCGCTCAAAGTTCACGGAGATTTGCCCTCTGGGGAAATCAAGGAGCGCGTTCGCGAATTGTTGGAGCTCGTTGGTTTGGACCCATCTTGGGACGAACGGTATCCGCATGAGTTCTCCGGCGGGCAGCGGCAACGCATCGGCATCGCCCGGGCTATCGCCTTTAACCCGCAGTTCATCTTAGCGGATGAAGCCGTCTCGGCCCTGGACGTGTCCGTCCAGGCTCAGATCATCAACCTGCTGCAGGACCTGCAGCAGAAGCTGGGGCTGACCTATCTGTTTATCGCCCACGGGCTGCAGGTCGTGCGGCATATTTCCGACCGGATTGGCGTGATGTATCTCGGGAAGCTGGTGGAGATTGCCCCAAGCGAATCGCTGTTCCTTCGGCCGGCCCACCCGTATACCCGGGCGCTGATCGACTCCATTCCCCGGAGCCGCCCGGGCGAGGGACAGGGGCAAGGGCAGCTTCCCCGCGGCATCACCGGTGAAATCCCATCCCCGGCGAATCCCCCGGCAGGCTGCCGGTTTCACACCCGCTGCCCGTTTGCCGTCTCGCGCTGCCGGGAAGAGGAGCCGCAGCTTCGGCCGCTCGAAGGCGGCCATTACGCGGCCTGTCATTTTCCGTTATGAGGACTGGAACTGAACGCCGGTTCTGGCCCATTCTCCTGACGTTGTTTTTAGGGTCCTTTGCCGGGGTATATCACGTCGTGTCGCTAAACGTCTCGCTTCCCGGCTTTATCGGGATATTTCATGCCGAGCTGAATACCGTACAGTGGGTGATTACCGGCTTTTCCTTGGCCTGCGGCATGATCGCGCCGGTCAGCGGATATGTATGCCTTCGGTTTGGGAGCAAACGGGTGTTTCTGTGGTCGCTGGCAGGGATCAGCGTGACCTCGCTGCTGTGCGCGATCTCGTGGAACGTTCAGGCGCTGATCGGGTTTCGTATCCTGCAGGGGCTGTTCTGCGGACTGATCCAGCCGGTCTCCCTGATGATGATTTATCAGACGCTGCCGCGCGAACGCCAACCGCTGGCCGTCAGCGTCTGGTCGTTTTCCACGGTGCTGGCCACAGCGATTGGACCTTCGCTAAGCGGTTGGTTTCAGCAGGTGGATTGGCATCTGATTTTTCTCGTGACCGTGCCGCTCGGCATCGGCGCTTGGATCGCCGCGAAGGTTCTGCTGCCGTCTGCAGGAGGCGCCGACGCATCAAGAAAATTAGATATCGCCGGGCTGTTCCTTGCCACCGGAGGAAGCCTGGCCATGCTGCTGCTGTTCGGGAATTTGCATCAATGGGGGCTTGCTTCTCCCTTAACCTGGGCGTGCTTGATCGCCGGAGGTGCAGCCTTCGTAATGTTTGTGCGAGTGGAGTTACGCACCCCAGAGCCGCTGTTGAATCTGCGGTTATTTCGCAATTTACCCTTTACAGCAAGCTTAAGTCTGACCCTGATTCTTACGGTAGCCCTGTACTCCGGGGTGTATTTCATCCCGCTGTTCCTCGAGGAAATCCGCGGAATGTCCGCCTTCCATATCGGGCTGCTGTTTCTTCCGGCTGCGGCGTGCCTGACCTTGGCGACCTTCCTCTCAGGGAAAATATACACTTCCCGTGGCCCCGCGCTGCTGGTTGGTGCGGGCAGCTTGCTGCTGCTGGCGGCCAACCTGCATTTCAGCCGGCTTCATCCGGAGACGACGCTGCTTTCGGTGATCATCTGGTTATGCATTCGTAACGCCGGTACGGGGTTTGCACTCACTCCAGCCACCGGCAGTGCGATGGGGGCGGTGTCCGAGCAGGAATCGGGAGATGCTTCGGCGCTGCTCAGCTGGCTGAGGCAGATCGTTAGCTCCATATCGCTGGGGATGTTCACGTCTGTGTTCTACGTCCGTTTGGGGATCCATGAAGCCCGGATGCATGCCGAGCTTAACGCTAACGGGCTGAGTCGAGAACAGTTGTACAGGGAGGCGTATACGCAGAGCATTGGAGATGCCTTTTGGCTGGCGAGCGGGTTAATTGCCGCAGCGATTCCTCTTGTTTGGCTGATCCGTAGAAAGAGACAGCCACAAGATGCCGGTGCTCCTGCTTTAAAACGCTCTGTCTGAGGAAAGTAGTCCAATGTAACTTTGATTAACCCGGCAGGAGGCGAAAGCCTGATGAAAGTTGCTTTGTTCAGCTTGATGATGAATGTTCCCAATGCGGTAACGGGGGAAGCGTGGACGGCGCAGCAAAAATTTCAAAATGTGATCGACCAGGCCATCCTCGCCGAAAAACTGGGGTTCGATGCTTATGGGATCGGTGAGAGACACGGGGAACCTTTTCTCTCTTCTTCACCGCCGTTGGTCCTGACCGCGATCGCTGCTCAGACCACCCGCATTCGCCTTCTCACCACCGTTACGGTGTTGAGCGTGCTTGACCCAGTTCGGGTCGCCGAGGATTATGCCACCTTGGATCATTTGTCCGGAGGGAGGCTGACGATGATCATCGGCAAAGGCAACGATCCCCGGCATTACTCGTTGTTTGGCATCACAGAAGAAGAGCAATGGGAGTCGCTCGCCGAACGATACGGATTGCTGAAGCGGCTGTGGACGGAGGAGAAGGTAACCTGGTCGGGCCGTTACCGGCCCCCGCTCCAAGAGGTAACGACCTTTCCGAGACCCCACCAATCGGAAATCCCCGTATGGCACGGCAGCGCATCAAGCACGCTGTCGACGGAGCTCGCCGCCCGGTACGGGGAGCCGATTTTTTCTTCGAACTCTTTTCACCCGTTTGAAAAATACAAAGCCTTAATCGATCATTACCGCGAACGACTGGTCTATTATGGCCATGATCCCCACAAAGCGGTGGTGGGAGCCGGTTCGGGAAGTTTATATCTCGCGGACACGGCCGAGGAGGCCTTGCGGCGGTTTAGACCCTATTATGAGGCGTTCAGCGGGACGGAGGCCGCCAAGCACAATCAATCGCCGTTTACCTCGCTAAAGGATATGGTGGAACGGGGACCGGCCTTAATCGGCAGCGCTGAACAGATTATCGTGAAAATCCTGAAATACCACGAGGCCTTCGGACATACCGTGCTGGGGATTAGCGTGGACGGATTAAGTGAGGCCGAGCAGCGGGAGCAGCTTCACCGGTTTGCCGAAGAGGTGCTGCCGGTTTTGAAACGGGAGATTCCAAACCCCTTGTACCGTGGAATTTAAAAAAAGAGCTTCTTTACACCCGAAAGGGGGTGGAGAAGCTCTTTTTGCTGTTCACTCAAGCTGGGGTTTCACTCAGCCGCCCAGCTGCGATTTTACCTGCTGCACTTCCTGATCGTCCGCCATCATCGCCGGCTGGTAGAATCCTTTGGACTGAGCCAGTTGGAACAGCTCGTATTGCGATTTCTCGCAATTGTCCCGGATTTGCTGAATCGTTGATCTCAGCTGGGGATTCGCGCATTCGGAAATGACGCTGGAGTAGGTGGTCAGGCTGCTTTTGACCATGGACAACGCGTCGTTCACCATATCTTTATCCTGCATCATCGTGTAAAGCTCCTCCTAATTCAGAAATGACATGAGCTGCTGCTTCGTATTCAGTGCGTCCTGAGCCGATTTTTGAAAGTAAGCTTTGACTTGCGGATCAACGGACTGCTGCGCGTAGGCAAGCATTTTTTGATGTGCTGTTTCATGAGCGCCAATCAGGTGCCGCAGGCTTTGCAGCTCCTGTTGATTGATTTGGGCCATGCCATCTGCTCCTTTCCAATGGTATTCGCTGGTTATTGTTTGCGAAACCGGAGCAAATATGCGATGAGTTGATTTTTTCTTGGAAAAAAGCGGCTTATCTGTGAAGAAAACGTGACGGGGATCGGGGAGAAATAGGTCATTTGAGTCTTGTATATTTTTGAACTCGTGACTCTTATCACAATTCCATACCATGTAAACTATTAAAATAGTCACTGTGTTTTTGTCGAATTTAGTTAAAAATGAATATGTAGGTATTATTTAGATTTTATTCCGAAGATGCAGTTAAAGCACCGGGGCATCAACCTATGAAAATTTAATTAAAAGGTGGAATCATCATGTCCAGGCGAGGTAATTTATTCCGATTGTTTAAGAGTTTCAGGTTCCATTCGCTAACCGGCAAATTGCTGGGAATGATCGTACTGCTAATGACAATATGCGCCGTATCTTTCACGCTGGTGTCCTATTACGAGGTCCAACGATCAATGACCAGTCAGATGAAGAGCGACGGGACCACCCTGGTGACGAACATTAAACGCGAAATCATCAGCAATGAGCTGTTGGATATGGAGCAACTGCAGAAGGTATTTCAAACCATCATGGAGGAAGGCAACGGCAACCTCGTTTATGTCTCGCTCTACGATGCCCAAGGGAAATTGATCGTATCGGATAACAGCCAGCTCCAGGGGAACACTGCAGAGGAAATCGACGCCGTCGCTTCTTCCTCGGTTACGGCGTCAAATATGGATTTGTCCTCCGTTGTTGCCAATCAAGAGACGACGGGCCAAATCTTGAAAACGGCCAGTGGTGAGAAGGTTTATAATATTTCCACTGAATTTACATACAACCAAGAGCTCTCCGGTGCGTTAAATGTGGGGATCTCGCTGGAAAGCATGAACGAGCAAATCCGCGATGCACTAATCGAGACGATCGCTATTTCGCTTTTGATTTTATTGTTCGCCGTCGCCTTGGGCGTGTTTATGGGACATCGAATGATTCGTCCGATCGTGATGATGTCCAAATGCATCAAACAGTATGCCGCAGGGGATTTTACCGAAGAATTCATCCATCATAGCCGCGATGAAATCGGTAAAATGGCAGAGGACCTTGCCCATATGCGCAGCAAGCTGGGCGGGATGATGGAGAACATCCAGCTTCGCGCTGGCCAAGTCACCTCCGGTTCGCAGCAGCTCTCGATAATGATCGGGGAGAGCTCGCAGGCGGTGAAGGAAATTTCAACCGCGACGGATGCACTGGCGACGGGATCCAGCGATCTTGCGGTGAATGCGCAGGAGGGGTTTGAGCGGCTGAACCGCTTAGCCGAGGAGATTCTTGCCTTGACTGCGCGGGCAGACCAGATGAAGGCAAGCATTGAAGAGACGCAGGAAGCCAACCAAACAACCATGAGTAGCATGAAACAACTGCAGAAAGCGATCCGTGAAAATGCAGAGGTCACCGTCAACATTGAGGAGCAGGTGAACGACCTCAGCGACAAATCGCAGTCGATCACTCAGGTGACGACCGTGATCAAGGCGGTTGCCGAGCAAACGCATCTCTTGGCGCTGAACGCCATGATTGAAAGCGCAAGAGCCGGCGAACAAGGCCGTGGCTTTGCGGTTGTGGCGGAGCAGATTCGTAAGCTGGCCGAACAAACGACAGGTTCGGTGCAGGGGATCGAGGAGATGGTGCGGGAAGTGTCTGCTGCCGTAGCGAAGACCCGGGAGTATATGCAGCAGGGAACCGAAGTCATTACCCGGACAAGCGAGGTGTCGCGGGAGACCGGTCAAGCGTTCCGGCAAATCGATCAGACGATCCATCAGATGATCGCGGGCATGCAAGAGCTGATCGATGGAATCATGCAAGTAAACAACGACAAAAACGAAGTGATCGGCACCATCGAAAACATCTCCTCCATCGCACAGGAAGCCACTGCGTCTACCGAGGAAATCTCGGCTTCAACCGAGCAGCAACTCGCCAGCATGGAGCAGGTATCCGCATCGGCCGTCGAAATGAAAGAGATTGCCGACGATTTGCACCGGATGGTGGAGCAGTTTAAGTTTTGATTAAAGCCCAACAACAACGAACCCCTCGCAAATACAATGTTTCATAGAGCTCTTTACAAAAAAAGTGCCGATGCAACCCTCAGCGAATGAGAAATGCATCGGCTTTTTTTAATTTTGGTAGGCGTTCACGGTTGCATTACCCGCTTCGACCTTTAACCAGTACATAAAATTCTCGCGTGTTTCGATATCGATACTTAAAGAGGGCTCTTCTAGTCCTGTTATAGTTAACGAAAAGTTACCATAATCATCAGCGGTTACCGAACGGGTCATTAGTCTCTTGGACAAAGGGGATGGTCCGTTGATATGAACGGAAAACGTCTTTCCTGCGACCTCTGGAAAAGTTCCCTTAATAAATAAACTATGATCTAAGGAGTAAATGGCTCTAACCGTATTATCAGGGAATCCACCATTTTTTTCATTCTCAGAGAACGGGGTAGGCGACAGCGGTTTTGGCCATATATCATATCCTAGCTCGTATAAGTTTTTCAAGAACACGATGGCTTCGGCTCTAGTTAATTTATCATCTCCGGCGTAGCCCTCTACTGTTGCAGACGTCTTGCCTGAAGTGTATCCCATATTGAACAAATAGCGAATCGAGTCATCATCGGAGTAGTTTCTGCCTCCGAGACCCGCAACGATCCGAGCCACTTGAAGCCTGGTAATTGGTTGGTTGCGAAGTTTGATATCCTTGATACTATCATCTACGTCCAAGTTCAAGGTCCCGGCAAAACGATAATATTCGTCACTCCATGCACCGCGGTCATAGTATGCAGTTCCGGCGCTTTTCTTCATGCTTTGGACCATACTTGAATTGGAATAAAGTTTGAAAAGCATCGCGAAAAATTCAGCTTCTGTAATTGGATTGTTAGGCTTAAAGGTACCATCCTTATATCCGGAGGCAATCTCCCGATCGATAGCCCAAGCAATGGCGCTACTGGCCCAATGAGAATCAACATCACTGAAGTTAGATCGTCCAGAGATATTGACAGTTAACTTCAACTGTTGTCCTTCATATTCAAAGAGAAGTTCCGCCCGACCTGGCTTAATTCCTTTTATTATATTCCCATTGATTTGAATCAGATCTGAACTTGTCGTGAGTTTGTAATTGGATTCGACAGTAAAACGCAATCCATTTGAATACGAAGCAATTACGGTTGGAAGCTCAGCTTGGCCGTTTTGTTTAATAGAAATTTCTTTCGTTTGAGTGGATAGGTTTTGCAGTTCATTTGTTCGACTTGGATCTATCTTGAAAAAGTGAGTCTGATAGGATATTTCGGCAGGTGTACCATCAATTTTACGAAGTCCAGTGATATTTACTGAAAACTGTTCCCCGTCTTGGATCATTTGGACATCATCGGGACGGAAGATGATTGCATAAACGTGACCATATTTCGTAGTATCGACGTTAAAATAAGCTTGCTGCTGCCATTTTAAATCCTCAGAGTCGACGTTGCGGTATCCCGCAGGAAATTCCTCTTTCACCATCTCATGATTAAAATTCCAAGTACGTTGGTCCGATAGTCGGGTTAATTCCACTTTTACATCCGAAAGGGAAGGAGCCTCGAATCGTTCCGGATTTAGCTGCACGGACCAAGCTTGTTGACCATTAAAATATTCAAGCGGGAAATAACCTTTATTGGGATAAAGGGAGTAGTTGAAGTTAAGCGAATCGCTTCGACTGGTATCAAATACCTGCATCGCGCTATAGTATCCGCTCCCTTTAGCAGGGTTAGATTTATATGCCAGACCGAAGCCAATGTTTTTTAGCTGCGGGCTTAATACCCATCTTCGATGGCCTAGTCTATCGATATTACTGACGTCAGAATCATCCATATAGGCATTCACGCTATCCACTAAAATATTTCCGTTGCTTCCGGACGTATAATAAAGATTTGAGGAGCTACTGGATTTGTATCCGATGTCATAGAATTCTTTGAGCATATCGGCTGGTTGTTTTGGCCAATGGGTGAGTTGTCCCACAGTGGAAACAAGTACAGAACCATGCTGTGCTTGCCGGTTTAGTTGAGGATCCAACTGCAGATCACTAGGCAAACCGGTGATAAACCGATAGAAGTTTGCTGTGTCCAAGCCCCTTTTCAGATACTCATCATTCAACTTCCCTGGTAAATAGGGAGCTGTCGTAGCGGGTTCTTCAGCGAAGGCTGGGGAAGTTCCAGAAGTTCCTGTATTCCATAGCCGCCAATGATCGATGATCTCCTCTTTACTTCGCTCCGGTAGCATGCTGTCTAACTGTTCCGCATAAACGCATTTAGGTAATAATAATGCGCAGAATGTGATTCCAAGGGCTGCGATCAGATGAATCGATATTTTTCTCCAACCTAACATTTAAAGAGGCCACTCCTTTGTCAAACTCCGATAAAATATCGGGAAAAATGTGATAATTAAAACAAATTCGACATTTTTCTGATATTTCCTTCATTTGGGGATGGTGGCTCTCGAAATCTTGATTATCTGCTGACCCGCTCGCGCCGCAGCCCGCGCACCTGCGCGTACACGGCGACGAGCTGCGTCAACAGGCCGGCGATGCATACACCGGTCCAGCCGAAATGCGCATAGCTGAACGAGCCGATCCCGGAGCCCAGAGCTCCGCCGATGAAATACGATACCATATAGATCGTATTGATACGGTTGCGGTACTCGTCGCTGATGGCGTGGATGCGGGCCTGGTTGGAGATCTGTGTCGACTGGACACCAAGGTCGAGCAGAATGACGCCGACAACCAAGCCCGCCAAGGTGTAGCCGAAGCCGAGCATGCAGGCGTAGGCGAGGATCACCGCGCCCATGCCGATGGCGATGGTGAAGCGCGGGCTGCGCCGATCGGCCATCCGCCCGGCGACCGGCGCAGCCATGGCCCCGACGACGCCGATCAGGCCGAACAGACCGGCCGCGTCAGGGCCAAGACCGAAGCGCGGTTCGGCCAGCAGAAATGACAGCGTCGTCCAAAACACGCTGAAGGCGGCGAACATCATGCCGCCGTTCAGCGCCGCTTCGCGCAGCAGCGGCAAATCTTTAATGAGTGACGCCATCGAGCGGAACAAATCCCCATACCCGGCTGTGGTCGCGGACGGGGACTTGGGCAGGCGGAACGCTAAGAAGAAGGCCAGAAGGATCATGAGGCCGGAGGCGATGAAATAAACAGCCGGCCAGCCGAGATATTCGCCCACCAGCCCGCTGAACGTCCGGGAGATGAGAATCCCGATCAGCAGTCCGCTCATGACGGTGCCGATGATCCGGCCGCGCTCCTTCGGGTCGGCCAGTTGTGCAGCGAGGGGCACGATCAGCTGAGGGACGATGGAAGTGAAGCCCACAGCGAACGAGGCGATGCTCAGGATGAGGCTGTTCCAGGCAAAGGCCAGAAACAGAAGGGCGCCAGCGGAGCAGACGAGCATGAACAGGATCAGCTTTTTTTCTCACGGATATCGGCCAGCGGCAGGATCATCAGCATCCCAAGGGCATAACCGACTTGCGTCAGGGTAGCCGCGTACCCCACCTGGGATTGCGTAACACCAAACGAGCCGGCAATCTCTGCCAGCAGCGGTTGAATGTAATAGAGATTCGCCACTGCGATGCCGGCGGTGACCGCCATGATCAATACTAGAAACCGGCTCAGACGAATCGGCGTGCTATCGGCAGGCATCTTGTTTCGGCCCCTCCTTTCGACAAATTGGGCAAAAAAACAACCTAAGTCCTGTGGAAACGGGGCTTAGGTTGTTTCGCTTATGGACTCTAAGCTTATGGCAAAATGTTCCCTGCCGCACGGTAAATTTCGTACCATTCTTCACGGGTCAAGCGGACGTCGCTGGCTTTGATGCAGTCTTTCAAGCGGTCGATGTTCATCGTACCGATGACCGGTTGCATTTGGGCCGGATGACGCAGCAGCCACGCGATGGCGATCGTCGTATTGGTCACACCGTATTTCGCGGCGATTTCGTCAATTTTTTGGTTCAGCTCAGGGAACTTCTCGTTGCCGAGGAAGACGCCCTCAAAGAAACCGTATTGGAACGGCGACCACGGTTGAATCGTGATATCGTTCAAGCGGCAGAAGTCCAGTACGCTGCCGTCACGGTTAATCGCGGCTTCGTTTTCCATATTTACGTTAATGCCCGCCGAGATCATCGTGGTGTTCGTGATGCTCAGCTGCAGCTGATTGGCGACAATCGGCTGTTTCACGTATTTTTGCAGCAGTTGGATTTGCATAGGGTTCTGGTTGGATACGCCGAAATGACGTACTTTACCCGAGCTATGTAACTGGTCGAACGCCTCAGCAACCTCCTCAGGTTCTACCAAGGCATCCGGACGGTGCAACAGCAGAACGTCCAGATAATCGGTTCTCAGACGCTTCAGAATGCCGTCAACCGACGACAAAATATGCTCTTTTGAGAAGTCAAAGAACCCTTGGCGAATGCCGCACTTCGATTGCAGGATAATTTTCTCCCGAATCTCCGGGTTCATATGAATTGCATCGGCGAAGATCTCCTCACAGGAGCCGCCGCCGTAGATATCCGCGTGGTCAAAAAAGTTAGCGCCTTCTTCCAGCGCGGTTTGAACGAAACGTTCCGCTCCGGCTTTGTCCAGCGAATTAATTCGCATGCAGCCGACAGCGATGACAGGGACTTCCAGTGTACTCGTACCAAGCTTGATCGTCTTCATGAATCGGATCCTCCTCTATGAATAGGAATAGATGATGTATTCACCCGGGCCGGATAAGTAAAAAAATCAATTCAAATCCAGTTCTACCCCTGGCGCCTGGATGCCCCCATCATTGTGACACAGAAGATCGACGGATTCAAGAGCCGGTAGACGCTTGAATGAAAAACAACCCCAAAAGGCTGCCGGATCATGCTCCGGCAGCCGTAAGCGGAAAGGAAGGGAAGCCCTTGATCGTTAACGGAGGGCTCCGCTGGCAGCAGCAACGCGTTTGTCTTTCAGCACAACGTTGTTGCTGTACAACATCGAGTCGCTGCTCAATCGGTAAGTTGGGTAATTTTCATGGGCATATAAACGTAAGACGTCGTCAAACAAAACTTCTTGCTGGCGATCCACCAGGAAAGTGAAGCCGCCGGATTCAAATGCAATGTCAGTAGGAAGCGGTTCGCTGACCAAATGCAACGAATAGACGCCAGCTGCGCTGCACCCTTCCGATTCGCCAACCAGCTTGAAGTATCCCGGTTGACCGCCTAAACTTTGGGCGAGTTTTTCTTTCGTCAGGTTTGTCATGTCTACTCTCATTTGGTACACATCCTTTAAGATTTATTTATATTTACTAAAATTAAATTGTCTACAATTCATTTATAAACGATTTAATATAAAATGTCAAGTGGGGGAAAGATCACTTGTACATCGAAGAGCTGAGCGTATAATAGTGACTATGATTTCGAAAGTTCAAAAATACAACGCAAAGGACTGCAGCGAACATGGAACTCATTGAGAAAAAACGGGCAGAGGAATTGCTGAACACTTTTGTTGGATCTGATGTGTATCTGCATAGTGAAGCTACTTCGTATTTATTTGTCCGCAACTTTAAGGTCAGCTTGACCGCTGCATTTATTGCCGGGGAAGGACCTTACCGCGCGGCCTTAAGGTTTGATGGGCACGGTTGGCTGCGGATTGAAGGGCTGACGCATATGGAGCTGGACGAGCAAGGACGTCTTCTGCTGGAAGGTTTTGATGACCGGGGACGTATGGATGTCGCACTCCATTTGGGAAGGGAGCCGTTTCCGGAATGAATACGATCAATTCACTCTCCCTTAAGGGACGTAAACTGCTGGCGGTATTCGCTCATCCTGACGATGAGTCGTTTATTTGTGGAGGCACGCTGGCTAAATATGCTGCTGAAGGCGCAGAGGTTACGGTTGTGAGTGCCACCCGCGGCGAGATGGGGCGGAGAATGGGCAATCCGCCGTATTTGAACCGGGAGACGATTGCGGCGGCTCGAGAAGTGGAGCTGCGTCAGGCGTGTAACCATTTGGGCGTACATGAATTGAAGTTCCTGGATATTCGGGATAAGACCGTAGAATTTATAGATGAAGAACAGCTAATCGGACGGATCGAAGCAATGATGCATGAGATTCAGCCCGATGTGGTGCTCACCTTCCACGAGAAGTTGGGCGGGCACCCGGACCATTGTGCGATTGGCAAAGCGACCACAGCTGCATTTCGCCGGTACGGGCAAGGCGCGCTGTACTTTGTCTCCTTCGGTGATATGATGCAACAGCCGGGCAAGTATGGCTATACCCCAGATGCTATCGTCCAGGTGGATGTCCAAGAGCATTTGAAGGCCAAGCTGGCTGCCTTCCGCGCTCATCGCTGTCAATCGGAGCTGATGGAATGGGTTTGGCAACGGGATGACCGAGCGCTGCGGAACCTCGGACGTTACGAGTATTTTATTCGCGGCAACGAGTCGCAGACGGGCAAGGATTCACTTTTCTAGGGAAAAATAAGTAAAAAAACAACTGTTCGCCATAATGGCAGAATAACCGAATCTACTACATATGGATGCGCTTACCTGAATTGGGTAGGCGTATTTTTTTAACCTTTTTATGCTTGTATGCCATATAAATGGGAATATATCGAACCCTCACCCAATAGATATAAAGTCAGCAGCTTGTATAGGCTCCTTGGAAACTATGAACGGTGAGGGAGATGAGAGTTTGAGCAAGAAAGTCGTTGCAGGAATCTTAAGCTTCCTCCTCGCATTTAGTCTGCTTCTGCCGATGGCAGGAGCCGAAGGCGACGCTTTGGCGGGAGCCGATGCAAGGAGGGACGGCGTTCCTCGGCTGAATCAGGACGTCGTGACGCAGGAAGTGCTGCGTAAGCAAGTATCGGACGTTCAGCTGAAAGGCAGAGAGCAACGGGAGGTTTTGGGCCAAGCCTCTCCCGCAGGCAATAAGTTGCAGCTGGAACGCCAGAACGCCGAAGCGGCTGCGGTTCAACCGCAAAACTTCGTTCCGCTTACGGACGGCAGCGAGTTAACGACGGTGATCGTCGAGCTGCAGGAAGCGCCGTTAAAGGTGTTCGAGGCTACGCAGAGCAAAATGAAAACAAGCCAATCGCTGAGTTCCCATAGGAAAGCGATCGATTTGCAGCAGCAAACGTTTAAAACGCAAGCGATTGGTAAATTGAAGGCCAAAATTAAGCGCGAATACGAAAATATTTTTAACGGGTATTCGTTAACACTTCCGGCCAATGAGATCGAAAACCTGCTCAAGCTTCCGGGAGTGAAGGCCGTTTATCCTAACGAAACGGTCTATGCCACGGAGGAGAATGCGTCTCCAACTGCGCCGATGGACAGCGTGACGTTTATCGGCAGCGATAACTTCTGGGCCGAAGGAAATGAAGGTCAGGGGATTAAAGTGGGCGTTATCGATACCGGCGTAGCGAAGGACCATCCCGATTTGGCGGATGCGATTCCGGAAGGGTATTGGGGTTATGACTTTGTGAACGATGATAACGAGCCCTACGAAACAACGAAGCAGGATTATTTGGATGCACGTAAGCAGGATCCTTCGTTACCTGAGTTTGATGAAGATGGCAGAGCTTACTATACCTCGCACGGCAGCCACGTCTCGGGGATTGTCGCCGGTCGCGGCGTAGGCCTAGACGAACTCGCGGGGACCAAAGGGGTTGCACCTGAGGCTGAAGTTTATGCCTATAAAGTGTTAGGTCCATACGGCAGCGGTTCGACGGAGAATGTGATTGCCGGGATCGAGCGTGCGGTCGTGGATGGCATGGACGTCATCAACCTGTCGCTGGGCTCCAACACGAATAACCAGCGCTCCGCTGATTCCATTGCGGTGAACAATGCGGTGAAAGCCGGCGTTGTGGCGGTGGTATCCAGTGGTAACTCCGGACCGGGAGACGCCACTGTGACCGATCCGGGCAGCTCGGAGCTGGCGATTACAGTCGGCGCATCCAAGCCGCCGCTGATCACGCCGATCATGCGGATCCCAGAGATGGGCGGAGAAGGCTTCTTCATGGACACGTTTGATAAATCCGCCGGGATTGAGGATTTGACCGAGTCTTATCCGTTGGTGGATGTAGGACTTGGGAAAGCCGAAGATTATGTTGGTAAGGATTTGACCGGGAAAATTGCTTTTATCAAACGCGGTGACATTTCCTTTGCGGAAAAAGCGCTCAACGCCCAAGGCGCGGGTGCGGCGGCCGCGATTGTGTTCAATAATGCGCCGGAAGCATTGGAAAGCGGGACGTTGGGAGACGCCGACGTTCAAATCCCCGTATATGCCCTTTCTGGAGCATATGGGAACCGAATTCTTGACGCGCTGAAAGAACAGGAGCTGTCTGCAGAATTCAGTACGACAGTAGAAGAAGATATTATGGCGGGCTTTAGCTCGCGTGGACCGGCCAAACCGGGGTATGACCTTAAACCGGACATCTCCGCGCCAGGGATGGGCATTGTCTCCAGCGTGCCGGAGTATGAAGGTTGGTATGCCGCCCAGAACGGCACCAGTATGGCCGCACCGCATATTGCAGGTGCAGTCGCTCTCGTGCTGCAAAAGTATCCAAACCTGACACCTTACGAAGTAAAGTCCTTATTGATGAATAATACCGTCAAACTCAGCGATCGGAACGGTGACCGATATACTCATATGGATCAAGGAGCCGGACGGGTCGCGCTGGATCAGGTTTTGGAGGCCAAAGCAGTAGCGATGGTGGAGGATTCGACATCGAACGTGGATGGGGATCTCCCGGAAACCTTTTACTCGGGCAGCCTGTCGTTTGGATATGTTGGCAACGGTTATTCTGCCAAACAGCAGGTGATCGTGAAGGACATCGTTGGGGAGTCCTCGACCTACACGGTCAGCTCGCAGTGGTATAGCAATTCGCCGATTGACCTGACCTTGTCTGCGGCTGAGGTTGCGGTCAGCGCTGGCGGTGAAACCCGCTTTAACGTGACAGTTGCCGTACCGGAAGAAGCCGCCAACCAGTGGTATGAAGGTGAAGTGATCTTAACTGAAACGGCAACCGGACATGTGATCAACTTGCCGGTATCGGTGTATGTGGCCGATACGCCGCAGATGGATGTAGTGACGGATGTTGGTATGACCAACAACCCGATTTCACCGAATAACGACAGACTTTATGATACCACTGACATCTCGTTTACAGTGAACGAATATGCCGATTATTTCTCGCTGGAAGTCCATGATCTGAACGGAAATTGGCTGGGCGTGATCATTGAAACCGATGAAGGCATTGATCCCGGCAGCTATTCTTTGAGAGGTTGGGACGGAATTATAACTAATGAATATGACGACGACGTGTTACTTCCTGATGGAGGCTACCTGCTGGTTCCTTATACTGGAACATCCTTATTTGACTCCGTACCATCGGAAGACTCGGCGTATGTCTTCTTCGTCGACACGACGGCACCGGTATCCCAGCTTAGTGATCCGCCTTTGAAAGTGAAAGCTTCCGGTCAAACGGGGGTCATCTCCGGCGAAGTGACGGAGGATATGCTGATTAATTATCTCGTGAACTTCGGCGGGCTGGACATGGAGCTTGTGATTGGTGTCGAGGCGTGGTTTGTAGACCCTGAAGGCAATATTGATTTTCAATTCGGGACGATCGATAACCAAGGCAATTTCAAAATTGAGGTTCCAGTTGTACCAGGGGAAAACTATTACGAGGTCTACGTCTATGATTTGGCCGGGAATGGGTACTTCGATCCGGCTCATGTGTTCAACTACAATCACGCAACAGAGCCGGAATTGATCGTCAACACTGAAAATCTGTCGCTGCAAACTGGTCAAAGCGAAGCACTCACCGTAACGTATAAAGCGGCAAACGGTGAAGAAAGCGACGTCACAAGCGAAGCGGACTATACCGTGGAGGATTCCACGATCGCAACGGTTGACCAAGGTCTCGTCACCGGGGTAGCGGAAGGTACGACTACGATTACGGTAACTCATGAAGGACTCTCGAAAACTGTCCAAGTGACTGTAACTGCTGAAACCGGCGAAGAACAACCCGAGCTGCGGGTCAATCCGGAAAGCGTGGATCTTCAAGTAGGCGATAACCAAGCGCTCACCGTAACGTATAAAGCGGCAGACGGCGAGGAAAGCGACGTTACAACTGAAGCGAATTATTCGGTGGAGGATTCCACGATCGCAACGGTTGACCAAGGTCTCGTCACCGGGGTAGCGGAAGGTACGACTACGATTACGGTAACGCACGAAGGTCTCACGAAAACTGTTCAAGTGACTGTTATCGCAGAGGGCAGTGAAGAACCAGAACCTGGGGAACTTTCACTGATTGTTACACCAGATCGCCTGACCCTGAAAGTCGGAAACAGCGACCAGTTAGTCGTGACTTATCGGGATGCGGATGGCAATGAAACCACTGTAACCGATGCAGTTTACCAATCGCGTGATCCGCAAATTGCCGATGTTTCAAGCACAGGACTGGTTACGGCCTTGAAACCGGGATCTACCGTGATCGACGTGACTGCCCAAGGCTCCTCGAAGTCCGTCCACGTCACAGTCACCCCTGTCACCCCGCCTAATAATGGCGGCGGAGGCAATGGTGGAGGTAACGGCGGCGGCAGTGGTGGTGGAGCGGGATCCAGCAGCGGCGGTTCCACTTCTACGCCAACTGTTACACCAACAACGACGCCAACTAAACCAGCAATCCCTAAGGATGCCGTAGCCATTAAGGCAGGCGAACCAACGGTAGTGAAGCTGCCTAATGGGTTTACGTTGACGATTCCGGACGGCGCGATCACTTCCCCGGATGCCGCATATGTTCAAGTCACGGCGGCAACGGAGGAGGAGACGAAGAAGCTGCTGGAAAGCTCGAAGTTGCCAGCAGGTGTTCAAGCGTTTGGAATCTATTATGATATTAACGTTTTAACGAAGGACGGGAAGGTGCTGGAAAATATCCAGCTCAGCAAGCCGGCTGAAGCCGCGATCCCGCTTACGGCCTTGAACCCTGGAGCAATGAACGGGTGGAAAATCAGCCTGTTCAAGCTGGGGGATGGCGGAGAACTCACTCCATTCTTCGGTCGATTGAAGGACGGTAACGTGGTTGCGAATCTGTACGGCTTCAGCCGGTACATCTATCTGGCTAAGAACGTCACCTTTGCTGATGTTACCCCAGCGAAGTTTGCGTGGGCGGTGGATGCGATCGAAATTCTGGCATCGAAAGACATTCTTGCTGGATCCATGGATGGCAATTTCCATCCGACCACGCAAGTTACTCGGGCGGAATTCGTATCCATGTTGGTACGTGCACTGGAACTGAAGGCTGATCCAAACGAAGTCAGCGTCATTTCCTTCCAGGACGTTCCTGCCGGAAGCTGGTACGAGGAGGCTGTGAAGATTGCGACATCCAAGGGGCTGATCAGCGGTTATTCCAACGGTACCTTTGCACCGGACCAACCGATTACGCGCGCTGAAATCGCAGTGGTCTTGGCGAAGGCGCTGGAGGTTTTGGGCCAATCGGCAGGGGAAGGCGGAGCAAATTACAGCTTTGCCGACCAAGCTCGCATTCCGTCTTGGGCCGCTGAGACGGTTGCCAAAGTCACGAGCCTTGGCATCATGAACGGCAAAGCAGAAAGCCGCTTCGAGGCCGCATCGCCAACGACTCGCGCTGAAGCAGCCGTTGTGGTATACCGCATCTTCAAGGACTTTACTCATTAAAAGATTTGATCGTTCCGCCGTCGGCACGCATGAGGCCGGCGGCGCTTTTCATATACATGAGGGAAGGTTCGATCTCACCGAAGGAGCGTGGACAAGTGGAACAGAAAGTGCGTCGTTATCATGAACTCAAACAGCTGCAGAAAGAAACAGAACAAGAGCTGACCGCATTACGCAGCGAAATTTTAGAACATTTTCAGGAACAAGGCATTTCGGAACTGGACGTCGGGGAATACCGGGTTAGAACGATCCATCAGGAACGGAAGGAGTACGATGACCGCAAGCTTTACGAAGCGCTTCCCGATCCTGGCGTATGGAGATTGGTTTCCAAAGCGGATGCCCAGAAGATCGCCGGACTCATCAAGCTGAACGTAATCCCTGCGGAAAAGCTGGAAGGGACGTTCTCCATCAAACAAGTTACGTTGGTGCAGGTGGATAAGAAGTAGAAGCATCGGCAAGAATCCCCAAATGTGACGCAACACTTGCCAGGGAGCAGCTGACCGCTCGCAGTGTGAATGATATCAAAATGGCAGAGGAAGAAGATGAACGAGGGTGTTCCTTAGGGGAGCCCGCTTTGTTTGCAGGTGATCTTCAAAACGACATATCCGTCGTAAAAACCACATATTTACCCCTCATGCCGCCATCAACTATCGTTAGGAGGAACAAGCTTAGAGGGGGAACTGACGATGTTACCATGGTTTGAAGACGCGAAGCTGGGAATCTTTATCCATTACGGGATTTATGCGGTTGACGGGGTTTCTGAATCTTGGTCCTTTCATAACGGCGTGATTTCCTATGAGGACTACATGAAACAGTTGGACGGGTTTACAGCTTCCCGGTTTGATGCCGACCAATGGGCGGAATTGATCGAGAAATCCGGGGCGAAGTACGCGGTGTTGACGACAAAACATCATGACGGCGTCGCGCTGTTTGATACCCAGTATAGCGATTTGAGCGTGGTCAAGCGAACCCCGGCCCAACGTGACATCGTGAAAGAGTACGCCGAAGCGATCAAGAAGCGGGGGATTCGGCTCGGTTTGTACTATTCGCTGATCGACTGGTCGCATCCGGATTATCCTAGCGTGTATCCAGGTGGTGTCGTGCCTGAGGATCTGAGCCAAGTGAATCGTTTCTCGGAACCGCTGGACGGTAACCAGGACGAAGCGAAGTGGCAGAAATTCTTGCAATTTAATCGTCATCAACTGAGCGAACTGTTAACGAAATATGGCAAGGTTGATTTGCTCTGGTTCGACGGGGATTGGGAACGAAGCGCGGAGCAATGGGGATTGCCGGAGTTTAAGGAGTATTTGCTGTCTTTTAACCCCGATCTGATCATCAACTCGCGTCTCGCTGGCTACGGGGATTATAAAACGCCGGAGCAAGGGCTGCCAATCACAAGGCCCGAGGGACCTTGGGAGTTCTGCACGACGATTAACACCTCATGGGGTTATCAACACAAAGATCACAAATATAAATCGTTAAAACAAATCATCCGCATGTTCTGCGACTGCATCTCCATGGGCGGCAACATGTTGTTAAATATCGGTCCCCGCGAGGACGGGACGATCGATCCGAGACAAGCCGACATTCTGCTTGGGCTAGGCGATTGGATTCGCACGCATAAAGAAGCGGTGTACGGAACCGTCGAAGGGATTATGACCCGTTATTGGTTGGGCGGAAGCACATTAACGAAAGATCGCAAGACGTTGTATCTGTTCGTTTACGATGACCCGAAGGAAAGCGTCTGCCTCAAGGGCTTATGTAATTCGATCCAGAAAGTGACCGTGCTCCATTCGGGTAAAGAACTGAAACATGAAATTCATGGCGGGGTGCCTTGGTTTAATATTCCGGGTACGACATGGATTTACTTAACACCGGAAGATTGTCATGAGCATGTTACCGTACTGAAGCTGGAGTTTGCGGAGCCAGTTGAAATGTACGGCGGCTCAGGTGCTGTTGTCACTCATAACTAAGAAAGAGAGGAATAACGATACTTCCATATCTAGTCTATGAAAACGGCCAAACGAAACGGCCGTTTTTTTTGTTGCTCAATTAAACGGGTTTTTCTGAGCAATAAGCTGTAATTTTACAAACTTCACACGGGCAGATGAAACGGGTTTAACAAAACCGGTTTAATCTAGGTTCGTACTAGTACGAATTGTGGAGAGGAACGATTGAACGTGGCAACGATTGATGATGTGGCCAAGGCGGCGGGGGTTTCAAAGAGCACCGTATCCAGTGTGTTCAGCAAAAAACGCCCTATCAGCAAAGAAGTGACAGAACAGGTTCTCCGGGTGGCAAGAGAGCTGAATTACCGGCCAAACTACTGGGCCCGTAGTCTGGTGAGCAAAACGACGCGCATCATCGGCCTGAACATGCAAGGCGAGCAGAAGGCGAAGATGAACCAGTTTCAGTATTCGCTGCTCAATGGCGTGTTACCTGTATGTTATGAGCAAGGATATCGCCTGTTAATCAACACCGTGTCATCGACTTATAAAAATCAGGTGGAACACATCGCCTCCGATCCGGTGGACGGTGAGATCATCCTTGATGCGGTGGTCGGGGATTCCCGAATTGACGATTGTTTACAGCGGGGGATTCCCATCGTGGTCATCGGTCGTCCGTCAGAGGAGGATCAGTCCCGGGTCTCCTATGTCGACAACGATAATGTTGGGATCGCTACGCAGGCGACACAGTACTTAATGTCGCTTGGGCACCGGCGCATTCTGTTTCTGAATGCGCCGGTGAATCGAACTGTGGCGGTTGACCGCGGGCAAGGTTACCTGAATGCATTCGAGCAGGCAGGGCTAACGCCTCCGAAGGACATGATCGTGCATAAACCGGACGGCGGCACCTCGTCTCTCACCTTTGGCTGTAACACGGTATTGGCTCAGCTACGTGCGGATCCGAGTATCACCGCGGTTATTGCTGACACCGACTCGATGGCGTTAGGCGTTTACCAGGCCGCAGAGCAACTTGGGCTCTGTATACCGGAGCAGTTGTCCGTATTGTCCTTCGCCTACGATAGCCCATTGGCGCAGGAATTTTCACCGCCCCTCACCGGGGTTCGTTTACATGCCGACCAGCTCGGGCAGGAGTCCATGCTGTTATTGCTGGAGCAGCTCGAATCCGGCAAGCGTCTCGCCAAGCGAACGCTGATTCCGGCAGAGATTGTGGTACGTGGATCTTGCGCGCCACCCCAAGGATAGGATTCTAGAAGAGAAACCAAGGAGGAAATCATCCCGTGAAAAGGAAAGCGACTCATCTCATCGCACTGCTGACGATTAGTTCCATGCTGCTATCGGCCTGTGGCGGAAATAACGGTACTGCGGCGAACAGCGGAACGTCAAGCAATACTTCTACCGGAGCGCAGACAGACGCGTCGGCAGGGGACATGAAGCTGCGGATTCTATCGGCCAACGTAGGCGGCAAAACCCCGGAGGAAAACGCCAAATTTGAGCAGGAAATCAAGCGGTTGACCGGTATCGATGTGACGATTGAGCGTCCGGCCAGCGACTATGATCAAAAGGTATTGACGGCGCTGGGTTCCGGTGAGAAATACGACCTCATTGAAGGCAGTGACCTTGGCAAACTGAACAGCTTCATCGATCAAGGCGCACTGACGGACTTAACAGACTTCGTGCAAGGATCGAGTCAATTGTCGGATCCCAGCGTCATTCCGTCCGAGGAATGGGAGCAGTTGAAAGGGAAGGACGACAACATTTATGCCGTATTCGCGAAGTTTCAAGGCGGTACGATGCCGATCGTCCGCAAGGACTGGCTGGACAAGCTGAACCTGCAGGAGCCCCAAACGCTGGACGATTACTACAACGTGCTGAAGGCGTTCAAGGAACAGGACCCAGACGGCAATGGCAAAGCCGATACTTATGGACTCAGCACCTCCGGGCTGTATGATATTCAAGGCTTTATGAGTGCGGCTGGCTTGAAATATCGCTACGTACTGAAGGACGGCAAACGGACGATTCCGTACGCGTCGGATGCCGCCATCCCGATGTACGAATGGTTTGCTAAACTGACGAAGGAAGGTATCATGGACCCGAACTTCGTCACGAACGATACCGGTAAGATGCGCAACCTTTTCTTAACCGACCGCGTTGGCATGGTTACGTACTGGGATGCTTGGGTCGGGATGTTCAACAGCACACGCAAGGAAGCCGACCCGAACACTACGTTTGAAGCGAAAGCTTTGGCTAGTGCGGCAGGACCGGATGGCAGCCTGTTGATGCGTCGCGGGGATCCTGACTACTGGATGATGCCGGTGAATGCGGAGCATCCGGATGCGGCGGAGAAGTTCCTGGAGTTCTGGCATTCCGAAGCCGGAATTATGCTGGGCAGCCTGGGGATCGAAGGCGTAGATTACACGAAGGATGGAGATCAATACACCTTGACCGCCACCGGCAAGGAGCACAACATGGACCACGGCGTACCGTTCTGGTACAACGAGAACGTGAAGCCGCCGTTCGGCAAGTTACCAGGTGTGCAGGAAGCGCAAGATCTGGTCAAGCGATATGCCACATTGGAGTTGTCTTTGCCAGGATGGGCGGATGCTGAAAAAATCGTCCAAAACTACGCGCTGAAGGCCATGTCCGGAGAAATGCCGGCAGCCGACGCTGTGAGCCAAATGCAGAAGGAACTGAAGGCAGCCAACCTCATCGACGAATAGGCCAAGAACAAGAATAGGATGTGACGATCAACCGTGAAAGCTCTGCGGAAGTATGCCGCTCTATATCTCATGATGATCCCTGTAGCCATCTATTTTCTCGTCTATGGTTATTATCCGCTCATTAAGGGGCTGCAGGTCAGCTTTCAGGATTATCGGCTCATGGGGGACGGTCCGTATGCCGGGCTTGCGAATTATTCGCAGGTCTGGCATGACCCGTTCTTCTGGCAGTCATTGACGAACACGTTGGTGATTGGAGGAGGGATTCTGGCTTTAGGATTTATCGCCCCGCTGGTGCTGGCGTTGTCCTTAAACGAAGTGCTGCATGCCCGTTTCAAAAAAACCGCCCAAATGGTGCTCTATATCCCTCACTTGCTGTCCTGGGTTATCGTCGGGGGGATCTGGATTTTCCTGCTGTCTCCCGATACCGGACTCGTGAATTTACTGTTGCAGCGCTTGACCGGCACGCAACCCATTCATTTTCTGGCCGAGTCCTTCTGGGCCCGCTGGGTGATGATCCTCGTCGCGACCTGGAAGGACATGGGCTATAGCTGTATCTTGTTCCTGGCCGGTATCGTGACGATTAATCCATCACTCTATGAAGCGGCGCGGATAGACGGGGCATCCCGCTGGCAGCAGGTTCGTTACGTTACGCTGCCTCAGCTGCTGAGCACGATGAAGGTAGTTTTTCTGCTGAATACGATGGGGGTGCTGCGGATCTTTGATCAGGTATTTGTGCTGCGCAATCCGTCGACGGCACCGGATGTTGATGTACTGATGGTGTACACGTTCGAGAAAGGGATTATGAACATGCAAGTCGGCGTCGCCGCGGCCGCCAGCTTTCTGGTGCTGCTGTTCACCCTGGCGCTGACGCTGGTCGTGCGCAAATTAACCCGATTTGACGAGGTGGGATAAACGATGGGGAGCGAACGTTTCGAACGCTTGGGTTGGAGAAATAAATCATTTGACGCCATAAATCTGCTGTTTCTGCTGCTGTTAATGCTTGTGATGATCGTTCCTTTTCTGAACGTGTTGGCCTTATCGTTTTCGTCGGGGCTGGCTTCCATGCAGCCGAATATCGTGCTGTTTCCGACCGAGTTTAGCGCGGAGGGCTACCGAACGATTTGGGAGAGCCTTGATCTATGGCGGCCGTTCCTGAACAGCACGATCGTCACCGTTGTAGGAACGGTCCTGCACGTGATGCTCTCCTCGCTTGCGGGTTATGTCCTAATTCATCCGCATGTACCGGGGAAAAAGGCGATGATCACGTTTATTTTGCTCACGATGATGATCCCGCAGGAAGCGGTGCTGATTCCGCTGTACGTGGTTAATAAGGATTTTCATTTGATTAATACGCTGACGGTGTTGGTGTTATCCGGTTTAGTGTCCGGATTTTCGATCCTGCTGATGCGGAACTTCTTCATGGGCATCCCTTACGAGATTGCCGAAGCGGGCCGAATGGACGGGGCAGGGGACTTCTGGATTTTCGCGAAAATCTATTTGCGCCTGGCCGCGCCCGGGCTTGCCACCGTCTCGCTGTTCGAGTTCGTCGGGCGTTGGAACATGTTTACGGCACCGCTCATTTTCATTAACGACAGCATGAAGTATACGCTGCAGGTCGCGCTCAAGTCGATCATTATCGATACGAGCAGCGTATCGAGCAATTACCTGGTGACGACCAACGTCAAAATGGCCGGCATCGTAATCGCGATTCTCCCGCTGATTGCGGTGTACCCGTTTGTGCAACGGTTTTTTATGAAGGGCATTATGCTGGGCGCCAGCAAGGAATAGAAAGGATGCTGCGAAGATATGGCAAAACATCGGTTGGAGCACCGGGTTTGGCTTGTTCCTGAACAAGATCGGACGTACCCCGAAGTCGTTTTCTCCGTTCCGGAGGGGGTGGAGTCCATTGAAGTCCATTATCGTTATGAAAAAAATGACCGTTCCGTGGTTGATCTTGGTTTGCGTTCGCCGGACCGGATCGTGGGCTGGAGCGGCGGAGCGCGGGACGGTTTTCAAATAGGGTTGGAGAAAGCAACGCCCGGTTACTTGGCTGGGCCTATTGTGGCCGGTGAATGGGCGGTGCTGTTAGGGGCTTATAAAGTGCCCGCAGAAGGGATATTAGTCGTGGTTGAGATCACGATCACCATGAAGCATCCGCATTGGCTTAAAGGCGATTTGCACGCCCATACTGTTCACAGCGACGGAAAGTACATGATCAGTGAAGCGATAGCCTCATGCCGGGACAAAGGCCTCGATTTCCTAGCGTTAACCGATCATAATACGGCCTCTCAAAACCGCTTTGCGATGGCGCAGGACGAAACGCTGTTGTTGATTCCCGGCGTGGAACTTACGAGTTACAAAGGCCATGCTAACCTGCTTGGCCAACCGGATGCATTGACAGACTTTCGTGTGTTAACGGCAGAAGATGCAGCCAAGGAGCTGCGTCAGGCGCAAGCGAAGGGAGCGTTGGTTGTGCTGAATCACCCGTTCTGCCCGGATTGTCCATGGGAGCTTGGTTTCGATGTTCCGTTTGATGCAATTGAGGTGTGGAACGGGCCATGGCGGGAGCTGAACGAAACAGCAGTAACCTGGTGGCAGCTGCGCCTTGCCGAAGGCCAGCGCATCGTCGCAATCGGCGGCAGTGATACGCATCAGGACCATCCGCTCGTCCGGCATGGAGGGCCAACTGCGCATGTCTACGTCGCCGAGGAGACCGTTGCGTCCGTGCTTGATGCCGTAAAGCGCGGGGCGGTAGTGCTGACGATGGGGCCGGATGATACGTTCCTCACGTTGACGGTCGATGGCGTTGGTGTCGGTGAGGAATTGGAGGTAGCGGATGGACGGGAAGAGGTTGAACTGGTGATCACGATTCGCGGGGCGCAGGGGGATCGCGTAAGCCTATGGTCAAACCACGGTCTGGAGCAGGAATGGATCGTAGAGGAAGAAGAGCGAGAGCTCGTGTGCCGTATGCCGGCGGATCGGTGGTTCTACCGTGTGCAAGCGCGGCGATTCTTGCCGGATTGGAAGCATGAGGTGATGACCTGCCTGACCAATCCGGTTTATCTCGCGCGGGGAACCACGGGCGAATCCGCATGAAACCAGTGATTACGGATTCCCCTTCGGTGTCTGCTAACTCGGCGGTGTTGGACCGTCCTGCCAAGGTGCTATTGGCGCAGGCGATGGCCTGTCGTTCGGCGTTTTTGCAGGATTATCCCGTTTGATCCGGTATAAGGATGGATAGCCCCCTTCGAACTATTGCATAACGTTTCTGAGCCGAGTTATTCGGGTTTCCCTGACCCAAGGGGATAATGGTGCAAAAGGGGGGGCGCAGACCTATCTGCTGCCCCCTAATCTAAAATAAAACGCTCGATTCAACCGTTGGTTGAGCCGAGCGTTTTTTCATTTTTTTCGCCAAGCCCAAAAATACAGCGGTCGTTTCCCAAGCGTGTAGAGCCATTTCTCCGGTGAAGATATGGGAGCCCTTCTGCCACAAACGGCGCAGAAAATAAGTCCGGATGAAGGTGGAGCGCTTTAACGACACGAGAAATCATCCTTCAAGGAGATAGGATCGCAGGCTAGACCTGCTTCTACAGCCTATGCTCCCGGACGGCTGGATGCCATAAATGTATTTTAGTCCATGTTTTATTCCCGAGAAAAAGGGTTTATAGAGAGATACATGGAATAAAAGGGTTATACATACCAGGGGATAGACGAATCAGCAATTAAAGGGTGAGCATGCATGACGTTTCTTAAAGACATTATTCTTCAGATGTTCTTTGCTCATATGCCATTTGTAATGTACAACATTTTCTACCGGGATCAGTCCCGTAACTATTCGAAGAGCTTCATTACGTTGTCCAGCGCGATATGCTTGTTTCTTTCAATGACGTTTGGCGCCTCAGTCGTCCACGGATATTTTTATGATATACGATACACGATCATTTTCTTCGGTATGATCTTTGGGGGATTGCAGACGGGATTTATCCTCTTAGCGGAGTTTCTATTATACCGTTTATATATTGGAGGCGACGGGGTGTTCATCGCGATCGTAATCATGCTGATGACGTTCCCTGGTTCTTACCTGTTGTATCGCATTTATAATCAATCGGAAAAGCGGTCATTGATCTTACTCTTGGCAGGGGTATTCTTTTCGATCACGCCGCTGGTGGCTGTTTATTTGGAAAATCCGGTATCGATCATCGATAATTTGACCTTTCACATGGTGGTCATTCCGATGCAGAACTTGGTGGGATGCTGGATGCTGATTACATTGTTTCGAAAAGCGGTCATTGAGAAGGATCTGTTCATTAGCTATGCGCAAAACGAGCGGGTGCGGGCCATCAGCCATGTCGCCGCTTCATTGGTCCATGAAGTTCGGAATCCGCTGACCGCGGTGAAAGGGTTCCTCACCTTGATTCGCGATGGCGTGTCAGACCGAGGCCGAATCGAGCGATACATTGAAATCTGCATGAGTGAGATCGCCCGAACAGAATACATACTATCCGAGTACCTGGCGATATCCAAGCCGATTGGCAATAAGCAGGAGCCTACCAATCTCGAAGAATTGCTCCGGATTACGAAGGATGTCATGAGCCCTTATGCCAATATGCATAATGTATTGCTTGAAATCGGGAACCCGCCGGAGCCGGTTTGGATTTTAGCCAATCCTGATAAAATGAAGCAAGTCCTCGTCAATTTCATCAAAAACGCGGTCGAAGCATGCGCCGAATTGCCAAATACCCGGGGCATCGTCACCTTGCGTTTGCAGGTTGAGGCGCGTAAGGTCGTTTTAACCATTCAGGATAACGGGATCGGGATGACGGAGGAGCAGGCCAAGCGGCTGGGATCCATCTATTTTTCGACGAAATCGAATGGAACAGGGCTGGGGATGACGTTCTCCTATCAGGCGATTCTTTCATTTGGCGGTACGGTGAGCGTGCAAAGCGCACCTGGAGCGGGGACGAAGTTTACAATTAGCTTGCCGATCTATAACCGAGGAGAAAAAGCAAAGGAGATGGATAAAGGATGAACAAATCCGTTGGAGAGCTTGTGGCCAAAATTGTGCTTTGTGTCCTACTGTCCGGCGTGATCTTATTCTTAGGATTTTTTGCCAGTCTGATCGTCTCTTTGGCCGGCGGCGCGCTGTTCTATGCGCCTTTGGTGCTGGTTGTGGCGGCTGTGTTGGTTGTCTCCCTAGCCTTCTTGATGTTTTTGCCGAAACGGCATCGGCGCAAGTTGTATTTCTCGCTCCTTGCTGTCGTGATTTTGGGCGGCTTGACCACGGCGGGGTACGAGATTCGCCAGGCTTACCATCAACGCATCCCGGTCGTCAGTGACCAGGAGGTAGATATGTGGCCGTATCGGCCGTTTGTGGACACGGGGAAATTGGCAGTATTGCCGGAACCGTCCCAATTGACATTAACAGAGGATTTACCGCGGCTTGACGGAGCAACAGCCCTTTATCCCTTGTATGCCGCATTTGCGCAGGCAGTATATCCTCGTCAGGAGTATGATCTCTACGATAGCGAGGTTATGGTGAATACGACGCCTGTGGCCTATAAGAATCTGATCGAAGGTCGGGCGGATATCATTTTCGCCGCTGCGCCGTCGGAGGGGCAAATCGCTGCTGCCCGCAAGCAGGGCAAGGAATTGAAGCTCACCCCAATTGGCCGTGAGGCATTTGTTTTCTTTGTGAATGCGTCGAATCCGGTAACCGGGCTAACGACAGAGCAGATCCGCGGGATCTACTCGGGGGAAATTACCCGATGGAGTGAAGTGGGGGGCCGAAATGAGCGAATCCGCGCCTTCCAGCGTCCGGAGGACAGCGGAAGCCAGACGATGCTGATCCGGGTGATGGATGGACGGGAGCTGGCCACACCGCCCAAAGAGAATGTGGCTTCCGGAATGGGCGGCATCATCTCGCGGACTGCGGATTACCGCAACTACAAAAACGCGCTGGGCTATTCGTTCCTATACTATGCCACGGAGATGGTGAACAACGGGAATATCCGCCTGTTGGCCATCGACGGCGTGAAGCCGGAACGAGCGACGATCGCCAGCGGAGAATATCCGTTTGCGGCTGAGTTTTATGCGGTGACGGCGGGCAGCGACAATCCGAACGTGGAGAGGCTGATCGAATGGATTCAATCCTCGCAGGGGCAGTACCTAGTAGAGCAAACGGGGTACACACCGCTTGTCCCCTAGTACGTATTGACACTCGAATTACGGATCGATAAACTAAAAACTAGGAATTAGCACTCTGCCCTGTAGAGTGCTAATATGTTGTTAGACAAGTTCCCTCATGGGGTGAAAGGAAGGAGAACCGATTCATGGCGAAAAAGCAGTTTAAAGCAGAATCCAAACGACTGCTGGAAATGATGATCAACTCGATTTACACACAGCGGGAAATTTTTCTGCGTGAGCTGATTTCGAACGCCAGCGATGCCATTGATAAAATCTATTATCGGGCGTTAACGGACGACAAGCTGGTATTTAACAAGGACGACTATTTTATTAAGATTAAGCCGGATAAAGCCAACCGGACCTTGACGATTTCCGATACCGGGATCGGCATGACCAAGGAAGAGTTGGAGAAGCACCTCGGAACGATCGCCAACAGCGGTTCGTATGCGTTTAAGAACGAAAATGAATTGAAGGACGGCCATAACATTATCGGGCAGTTTGGCGTTGGCTTCTATTCCGCGTTTATGGTCGCTGATGTGGTTACCGTGATCAGCCGGGCGCTGGGTTCGGACGAAGCTTACAAATGGGAGTCCAAAGGGGCGGACGGCTATACGATCGAACCGTATGAGAAGGAAACGGTGGGTACGGATATTATTTTGAAGATCAAAGAAAACTCCGAAGACGACCAATATGACGAGTACCTCGAGGAATACCGTTTGAAGTCGATCATCAAGAAATACTCGGATTTCATCCGTTACCCGATCAAGATGGACGTCACGAGCAGCCGGCCGAAGGAAGGCAGTGAAGGTGAATACGAGACGTTTACCGAAGAACAAACCATCAACAGCATGGTGCCGATCTGGCGCAAGAACAAATCCGAGCTGACGGAAGAGGATTATGTAAACTTCTACATGGAGAAACGCTACGGGTTCGACAAACCGGTATCGCATATCCATATCAAAGCCGACGGTGCGGTCGTGTACAACGCGATTTTGTATATTCCGGAGAAAACGCCGTTTGACTATTACACCAAGGAATACGAAAAAGGGCTGGAGCTGTACTCCAACGGCGTGCTGATCATGAACAAATGCCCGGATCTGCTGCCAGACTATTTCAGCTTTGTCAAAGGGATGGTGGATTCCGAGGATCTGTCGCTCAACATTTCTCGGGAAATGCTGCAGCATGACCGTCAGTTGAAGCTGATTGCGAAGAATATCCAAAGCAAGATCAAGGGCCAGCTGCAGACGCTGCTGAAGGAAGACCGCGAGAAATACGAGAAGTTCTATGCCTCCTTTGGCCGCCAGCTGAAGTTTGGCGTATACAACGACTACGGCGTCAACAAGGACGTGCTGCAGGATCTTCTCCTGTTCACTTCGTCCAAGGAGAAGAAGCTCGTTACGCTGGATGAATACGTCTCCCGCATGCCGGAAGACCAGAAGTATATTTATTATGCGGCCGGCGAATCGGTGGAACGGCTGGAGAAGCTTCCGCAAACGGAGCTGGTACTGGATAAAGGATATGAGATCCTGTATTTCACCGACGACATTGACGAGTTCGCGATCAAGATGATCATGAAATACAAGGATAAGGAATTTAAATCGGTATCGAGCGGGGATTTGGGCATTGAAGCCGACAATTCCGAAGATAAGGCGAATACGGATGAGAACAAGGAATTGTTCGCCGCGATGAAGGACTTGCTGTCGGGCAAGGTGAAGGAAGTCAAAGCGTCCAAACGTCTGAAATCCCATCCGGTCTGCTTATCGACGGAAGGCGAGCTGACGATCGAGATGGAAAAAGTGCTGAACTCGATGCCAGGCGCTAACGGCCAGTCGGTGAAAGCCGAGAAAGTGCTGGAGATCAACGTGAACCACGACGTCTTCCAGTCGCTGAAGAAGGCTTACGAGAACGACAAAGAGAAGCTGGCGTTGTACACGAGCCTGCTCTACAATCAGGCGCTGCTGATCGAAGGGCTGCCGATCAACGATCCAGTCGAATTTACAAACGACATTTGCAAAGTGATGGTATAAGCGGAAGAACCACCTTCCTCCCAAAAATGCGGGAGGGTGGTTCTTTTATTTTTATTCAAGCACCTGAATTTTCTTTGGCTCGCTATCCACTTGGTAAATTTGGTTGCTATGATCCTTATCGGAAAGTGTGAAATCAGCAACTACTGAGATGTCATATATACCTGGTTTATTAAATTTATAGGTATGCTTCTCTGATATCATCTCTTTCTTATCCAACGTCTGTACAACTCCGACATCCGTTCTAGTTATGGTATTTAAAGCCTTACCGTTGCTGTCTCGTATGATATAGTAAAATACCGGATCCCCAGTTGTTATCTCAATCGACTGATCGGTTGTATTTTCAAGCGTGGCATGAATGTGGAAGGACTCACCAACCTTGACTTGCTCTGGAACTCCAATATCCACAGAGATGGGAGAATGCTCCGCTTCTTCTGCAGATGTTGGAAGGGGCTCCGTTGTATCATCTCTTGATGGTTCTGGTGGAATAGCCTGACAACCGACGAAAACCAAAAGACACATAACAACAGCGAACTTTTTCAAAATCAACACCTCCTATCTGATTGACGATAGAGGACAAGTTTTTGTTTCCAAATGGAAGCGTCAGTAAGAATTCTGCTAAGATCGTGCAACTAACAAAACAAAGCAAATACTTCGGACAAGAAAGGAGTTGAAACAATTAAACGGTCTTGCTTTGATAATCATCGCTTCCTAGTTCAATAAAAAGAAGGGATGGAGCACGTATTATGAAAAGGATCACACTTTCCATTTTTCTTGCTGCTTCTCTTGTTTTCAGCTCACTTGTTACCTTTTCTGTAAATGCCGAAGAAAACCCTATTCCTGAGATGAAGTTGTTTAAAGGTTCTATTCAAGAAATTGCAAATGAATCCCAAAAAAATAAGTCAAACGAAGTACCATATCCTTTAACTTTAACCTCACCTCCTTATGAATTGAAAAATTCAGCAATTCTCTCTGACTATATTGAAAACCAACGTGTAAAAAAGGACATCCCAATAATAAAAGACTTAGAGCTTATCAGGGATTCAATACAGAATGATGAAAAAGTTGATTTTGAAGTAACCAAATACTCTTGGGCTGATATTGTTGATGCTAAAGAGAAAATCAAACAAAATGCTCAACCTGGAACTGTTCTGGCGCTTATACCGGACATAAAGAATAACAAATTAATTGTAGTTTTTGATGCAAAACTAGAGAAGCAAGAGAGACTTTCCATCTCATCTTTGTTCCCCAAGTCGGACATGCTTATATATACAACGTTATCCCCATCAGCTCTAAGAGCAGAAACCGACAATACTAACTGGGGATCACTCATTCCGATGGGAGCTAAAATAGGCGGGAACTATCGTCCAAAACCAGACGAGCCCGATAAAACAATTTATTCGGTATGCACAGGTGGGTACTATGGAGTAAATGAAAATGATAAGGATGTATTAGTTACATCAGGTCACTGTCAGACTGCGGGAAGTGTTAGTCCGTGGTACCAACCGACAAGTGCAACAGATTCAATTGGAAATTTCACCTATCGAACAACTTCACCTGGGGATGGCTCCTACGCTGTTTCAGATTCTGGATACATTACTTTAAACTCTAATTTTGAAGGCCGAGCACGTGTACCTTATCCCTCCTCATCTAATATGGCAATGATTACAGGTGTCTATATTAGCGACACGGTAGGTGATACCGTTTATATGAGAGGAGCAAACAGCGGTACAACAACTTCCGGAAAAATCGCTTATGCCAATGTTGATATTTGGTGGGGCGGCGCTGGATATGGGTATAAAAATAATGAAGTTTTAGCCATTGGTTACACCTCAATTAATGGCGATAGCGGTGGACCTGTATTAACCAACTATTCCTATAACAATCAGCTAATGGGCTGGACATTTGATTTGGCCGGAATTCATACAGGTACACTCACTGTTAAAGAGGATTTAGAAAGTGGCATTAAGGCAGGAAATTATAAAGTTTATGAACCAATCTGGACAACATTTAATGATTTGAACTTATCTGGAATCTATCTTATCGCGCCCCAGTAACTTAACATTACTTTTGAAAGTGATGGTATAAAAACGGGAGAACCACCTTCCTCCGAAAAATGCGGGAGGGTGGTTCTTTTATTTTTGGCCTGAAATATGCCATCATGAGGGTGGGGGCGATATAGGGTGTTTCATGAATTTAAACTTGTGGCGGAAACGCCGGTTTACGTACAGGTGAAAAATTATATCAAACGGCTGATGATGCAAGGCGCTTTGCAGGCTGGGCAGAAGCTTCCCTCTACACGGGAGCTGTCGGAGTTGCTGGGCGTCAGCCGGGGCAGTATCATTGCCGCCTATGAAGCCTTGCAGGATGAGGGGCTGGTGTATGCGGTCACAGGCAGAGGGAACTTTGTCACCGAGGTCTCTGCCCCCAGCGGGCAGGCGGTCCCTGCTTGGCAGATGGATTGGCGAGAGCGGATGAACCGGCAAGCCCGGCTGTCCGTGGAGCTCGACCATATGAAACGCAGCAAGCCCGGCATGCGGGCGGCGAAAGGCGCCATTTTATTTACGAGCATCGCCCCCGATGAGCAACTGTTTGATTTAGAGAACGTCAAACGCGCATTCCTGGATCGGATGGCGGTGGAAGGCCGCGTCTTATTGAACTATGGATATGCCAAAGGATATAAACCACTTATCGATTATTTGCTGAACTATATGGAACGCAAAGGCGTGGATCTGCAAGGCAAGGGTTTGTTGATCACCAGCGGGTTTACGGAAGGGCTGGACATCGTGTTGTCCGTTCTCGGTCGGGATGGCAATACGGGCGGGCGCATGTTATGCGAAAACCCAACCCATCAGACCGCGATCAAAAATTTGCGGCGCCACGGGTTTGAGATCACCGGAATCCCGATGGAGCCGGACGGAATGGACCTTGCAGCGCTGGAGCGCGAGCTGAAGGCGCAGCCGTTCGACGGCGCGTTCCTGGTGCCCTCCTATCACAATCCGACCGGCATTGTGACGTCTGCCGAGAAGCGACTGGCCATCCTGGAGTTGCTTAGCCGCTACCGAGTGCCGGTAATCGAGGATGGTTTCAATGAGGAGCTGAGGTATTCAGGCTCTCACGTTGCGCCGCTGATTGCGATGGCTGGGCAGGGGAACGGCGTGGTGTACTTGGGAAGCTTCTCGAAGGTGCTGTTCCCGGGGATTCGCGTTGGCTGGATCTTAGCGGATCGGGAGCTGATCGAGGTGCTGGAAAGCGTCAAACGGGCGCGCAGCATTCATACCTCGACGTTAGACCAATCTTTGCTATATCAATATTTGCTGAACGGGAATCTCGAAAAATATCTGAAACGGGCCAGGGCCGAATATCGGCGGAAGTACGAATGGACGAAGGACTGCTGTGAACGGTACGTCCCATTCTCTCGGTTGTCAGGAAGCGGCGGGTTACATTTGTTCCTGGAGTTCCCGGAGGAGTTCGATACGTGGAAGCTGCTCGAGCTTTGTGCAGATCAGGGCGTCCTCTTCACTCCGGGGGATATGTTTTACGTTGACGGCGGGGGGCGGAATACGATGCGGATTGGCTTCTCGCGGGTGCCGGAGGAAGACATTGAGAAAGGGATTCGTCTGATCGGTGAAATGGCTGCAAAGCTGCTAGGGGATCTGAATTAGTTGCAAGAGAGTTCGAGTTAGGTGCTGCATGGACGTAAAACAACGGGTGAAGGAGAGAAACAGAATGAAGGTTGGCGTCATTATGGGCGGCGTCTCCTCGGAACGCGAGGTCTCGCTGATGACGGGGAAGGAAATCGTGGGGAAGCTGGACTCCAATAAATATGAAGTGATACCGATTGAGCTAACGAAGCGCGAGGAGCTGATCGACCGGGTGAGGGGGATTGACTTCGCTTTACTGGCGCTGCATGGTGTTTTTGGCGAGGACGGTACCGTACAAGGCGTGCTGGAGACAATGGGCATCCCGTATTCGGGCAGCGGCGTGTTGTCCAGCAGCTTATGCATGGATAAAAATCTGACGAAGCGGCTGCTGCAGACCGAAGGGATCGCGACGCCGGACGGAGCCTATTTGGATCGGCGAATGTTCGCGGACGGATCATGGGAATCCAAGGCAGCGAGACTCGCATATCCGCTGTTCGTCAAGCCAAATGCCGGAGGCTCCAGTATCGGTGTCCAGCGCGTTGATCGGCCGGAGTTATTAGGCAGCGCGCTGGAGGAAGCGTTCCGATGGGGCGAGTCCGTGCTCGTTGAGTCCATGGTGTCCGGCCAGGAAATCACCTGCCCGATCCTGGACGGGGAGCTGCTCCCGGTGCTGGGCATCCGGGCGGCCAATGGAGCGGAGTGGTTTGACTACGAAGCCAAATACAGCGATGGCGGGGCGGAGGAAAAGCCGATCACCCTGCCTCCCGATGTTGAGGCACGGGTGCGCGAAGCAGCGCTGGCTTGCTATCGGTTGCTGCAATGCCGTGTCTACGCCCGGGTCGATATGATTCTCAAGGACGGAGTGCCTTACGTGCTGGAGGTAAATACGCTGCCGGGAATGACGGCGAACAGCTTGCTCCCGCGCAGCGCCGCTGCCGCTGGCATCCCTTACAGCGAACTGCTCGACCGGATCATCGAGCTGTCGCTGGCCGAACGGGGGGAGTCGTCTTTCACACCACAGCATAGCGCCCACATAAAATAAGAGACCCGCGATAGCGGATCTCTTCATGATGTAAGTGAAATCGCCTAGTTCACTGGCGGGCTGGACAGCTCCAGCGCCTCTTCAACCGGCACATACTCATAGTGCAGGTCACGGGCTACAGAGGCGTAGGTGATCGCACCCGCGGCGACGTTGACGCCTTTGCGCAGAGCGGCCCGCTCACTGAGCGCCGTGTAAAGGCCCTTCGAAGCGATCTCCAGCGCATAAGGCAGCGTAGCGTTAGCCAGCGCGAGCGTAGAGGTGCGCGGCACGGCGCCCGGCATATTCGCTACGGCGTAATGCACGACGCCATGCTTCACGTAGGTCGGATCGGAATGGGTCGTGATTCGGTCGACCGTTTCAAAGATGCCGCCTTGGTCGATAGCCACGTCCACGATCACCGAGCCGGGGCGCATCGTTTTCACCATGCTTTCGGTGACCAGCTTTGGCGCCTTGGCACCAGGGATCAGCACCGCGCCGATCACCAGGTCGGATTCGGCAACCGCTTCGGCAATGTGCTGCGGATTTGACATCAGCGTCTGCACGCTGGCGCCAAAGATGTCCTCCAGCTGCCGCAGGCGATCTGGATTCAGATCGATGATCGTCACATCGGCACCCAGACCGATGGCTACTCGGGCTGCATTCGTGCCAACGACACCGCCGCCGATGATCGTCACTTTCCCGCGCTTCACGCCAGGCACACCGCCGAGCAGGATGCCTTTGCCGCCATGCGGCTTCTCCAGAAACTGCGCTCCGATTTGCACGGACATCCGCCCGGCAACCTCGCTCATCGGCGTCAACAGCGGCAGCGTTTTGTTCACTTCGACCGTTTCATACGCGATCGCGGTCACGCCTTGATCTTTTAACGCTTGGGTCAGTTCCGGTTCCGGCGCCAGATGCAAATATGTGAACAGGATCAGACCTGGACGGAAGAAGCCATACTCCGACGGCTGCGGTTCCTTTACCTTCATAACCAGATCAGCCGACCAAGCTTCGGCGGCACGGCTGACCACCTTGGCCCCGGCGGCCGCATATTCCGTATCCTCAAAGCCGCTGCCAGCACCCGCCTGGGTCTCGATCCATACCGAGTGACCTGCTTGAACCAGCGAATAGGCGCCTGATGGGGTCAGGGCAACTCGATTTTCATTATTTTTAATTTCTTTGGGGACTCCAACGATCATGCGGTAACCTCCTCTGTCAAACGATCTGACATCAGTATAGGACAGGAGCTGCAATTTTTGTTTGTGGAGATATGAGAAAAAAGGCCGCTCGCATTGTGAAATTTCACAATGCGTTGCGGCCGCCGAAACGTTCGGCTTTGAGTTCCAAATATAAGGTTACTTTCTGCTCCATGCTGGTTAAGTCGATCCGGCCGATTTCAGTGATTCGCTTCAGCCGGTAATTCAGGGTATTCGCATGAACATGCAGCGCTTCGGCGGCTGTCTTCGCATTGCTGTCATGCGCCAAAAACACTTCCAGCGTGTGCACCAGCTCGCTGTGATGCTCTTGATCGTAGGCCCGCAGCCGGGCCAGTTGGCTGCCTGCGCCGCCATGTTGCTGAAGCTCTTCCCAGATCCGGGGCAGGTAGCGGTAATACCCGAGATCGCCATACATCACGTGATCTCCCGTCTCCTTGGGGAACCGCTGCTTCACTTCAAGCAGGAGCAGCGCTTCACGGTAGCTGTCTTCCAGCCGTCCGTATTCGCTGTAGAGACATCCGCTGGCCAATCCTAGGAAATGCGGCGAAAAAAAGGTGCGCAAATTTTGTTGAAGCAGCCCCAGCTGGCTGGTGACTCCATCCATCGTATCCGACGTTAGCGGTGCGAATAGCAAAATCAGCTGATTCTTATTAATGGCGCGCAGCACGATCCGGCTGTTCGCGGAGAGAGGAGCGCATCTCTCCAGCGCTTGCTGTTGCCAGGATTCCTTCACTTCGGCGGCAAACTGCAGAACAACCACATGGAACTGCGGAGGGAGTGTGATCCCGATCCGCTGGGCTTTATCCCGAATCAGGGTTTCATTGGATAGATGCCCGGTCAGCAGCTGCCAGAAAAAATCGCGATGCGCCTCTTCCTCCTTATGGCGCTGCAGCTGCCACCTAGCCATTTTGGTGCGGGCCGCTTGGGCCGCCTTGGCGACCAACGCCATTTCCTGGTCCGAAAAAGGCTTCTCCGCTTCCAGCACCCAAATAAAGCCGACCACCCGGGAGCCTGAACGGATCGCTGTCGCTACGCGGCCGCTAAGCCCCACCTCTTGAATCGGGGCGACGCGAATCGGCGCTTCGCTCTCCAATAGGCGAGGCATAACGCCATCTCGCCAGAGACTGCCAATGATCTGGTCGGGCACCCGGCGCCCGACGATGGTGGCCAGCCGCGCCGCGTCGGTCTCCGGCTCGTGCGAGCTGTAGGCAACCAGCCGATGGTTGGCGTCTTCGATCGTGACTGGACGCCCTAACACATCGCTGATCTTCTCCGCGAGCAATTCCAGATTGTCGGAATAGGGCTCGAAAATATCGTCTTGATCTTGGCACATAGGCGAAGGTCACCTCCGATGCGATATGGTTTGTGAAGCCGCACTAGGATCATGCCGTTTTTTTGGGATAGGGAGACAAACCCCGGCAGGAGCGGCTGAATTATACTTAATTTCAAGATGCTTCATAATGATTATTTATGAGGAAAGAGGTATTCCACGATGACAATGATGCGATCAAGGGTCTCCACCCCTGCCGGCTATCGGGAAACTTGGGCGGAGGTGTCGCTGGACGCCATCGCCCACAATACGGGGCTCTTCCGCAAGCAAATCGCCAAGGGCTGCCGGCTGATGGCCGTAGTCAAAGCGAACGGCTACGGTCACGGAGCGGTACAAGCGGCGCAAGCTGCCATCCATGCCGGCGCCGATGATCTTGGCGTGGCCCTCGTTGATGAGGCGCTAGAGCTGCGAGCGGTTGGTATATCACAACCTATTCTCGTGCTCGGCTACACGCCACCGTTTGGCGTCGAAGCAGCGGTTCGGCAGGGCATTACCTTGACGGTGGATACCAGGGAAGTCCTGCAGGAGGCGATCGCTTGCGCCAGAAAGTACGGGCGTGCAGCACGCATCCACTTGAAGGTGGATACCGGGATGTCCCGGATCGGCTTATCTAGCACCCGGGCGGTGATTGAGCTCGCTGAACTTGCGGCAGCGGCTGCGCCCTTCGTCATCCTGGAAGGCGTGTTTACCCATTTCGCGGATGCGGACGGACCCGACCCGACGTATACGTGGGAGCAATTCGCCCGGTTCCAAGCTTGCCTCGATGCCCTGGAGGCCCACGGCTTGCACGTACCGATCAAGCACTGCTGCAACAGTGCTGCTGCGATGCGGTTCCCGCAAATGCATCTGGATCTCGTTCGCATCGGGATCGCACTCTACGGGTTATATCCTTCGCCGCAGCTGCGGCTGCCGGAGTATCCTTTGCAGCAGGCGATGCAGCTCAAGACGAAAATCGCTTCGCTCCGGCGGATCCAGCCGGGCCAATCCGTCGGCTACGGCCGGACGTTCCGGGCGAGTGAAGAGCGGCTGATCGCCACGGTTCCCATCGGATACGCCGACGGGCTGTCACGGACGCTTTCGAACCGAGGGTTTGCGCTGGTTCGCGGACAGCGGGCGCCGATCATCGGCCGAGTGTGCATGGACCAGACGATGTTAGACGTCACCGAGGTAGAGGGCGTCCAAGCGGGAGAGGAAGTGATCCTCTTCGGCGGAACGGGCGATACGGCGGCGATAGCGATTGACGAGGTCGCCGATTGGATGGGAACAATCAACTATGAGGTCGTTTGTCAGCTCGGAGTCCGAGTCCCGCGCGTATATCCTCAAATCTTAAATATGTAAGATTAGGTATCATGCTTATGGCATCATAATCCAAGCTTCCGGTTTTCGTAAAGAGGTTTTTGCGGTATTTCCCGTAAAAAACCTCTTTTATGTCATATATCTTAACGTTGTATGCGGAAAGGTTTCAAGTAGGAAAGGGGGGGAGTGGATTTCTCCTTGCGCGGCTTACATGATCCGGTCTAGAATTGGGGCAAGAGTTCCTTGATTTAAAATCCAAACATCGCAGGAGCGTGAGAGGATGAAGTACAGAAGGTACGGAACAACCGGCAAGCAGGTGTCGGAAATCGGCTTTGGCGCTTGGCAGCTTGGCAACAAGCAGGATTGGGCGGGAATGGAGGAGGATGAGGCCATCCGTCTCGTACATGAGGCGTTGGATCTTGGGGTGAACTTTTTTGATACCGCTCCCAATTACGGTCAAGGCAAAAGCGAGGTCTTACTCGGCAAAGCGTTGGAGCGAAAACGGGACAAAGCGGTCATCAATACGAAGTTCGGTCATTCCCCGGAAGGGACCGATTATTCCGCATCTCAGATTCGCAATTCGGTGGAACGCAGCCTGATGCGGCTGCAAACTGATTATTTGGACTCGGTCTTGATCCATAATCCGCCGTTTGATGTTCTGGATGGTAAATACGGTCACTATCAAGTGCTGGAGGATCTGAAGGCGGAAGGCAAAATTCTGGCATATGGCGTGTCCGTCGATTCCAGCCGAGAAATGTTGGAGGCGCTGGGGCATTCTCAGCTTGGGGTTATGGAAGTGATGTTCAACATCTTTTATCAGGAAACGGCACAAGCGTTTCAGGCCGCACAGGAGAAGGATGTTGCACTCATTATTAAGGTGCCGCTGGATTCCGGCTGGTTGTCGGGCAAATATAACGGCAACAGCTCGTTCTCCGGCGTGCGCAGCCGCTGGTCTCCGGAAGTGATTCAGACCCGCGCGAAGCTGGTGGAGCAAATTCGCTTCCTGGAAGATGAGCACACGACGATGACGATGGCGGCGCTGCGGTTTATTTTGGCGTATCCTGAGGTGACAACGGTGATTCCCGGCGTCCGAAACAGCGCTCAGCTCCGTGAAAATGTAGCTGCAAGCAGCGCGCCTCTGCCGGAGGAATCGCTGCGAAAACTGCAAGAGCTATGGGAACGGGATATCCGCTTCAAATCGTTGGGCTGGTAAGCACACGTGAAAGCTAGTAAGCAAACATGAAAGCTGGTACGCAAACATGAAACTTCTGGTGCAGGATAAGGCATTTTATCACAGCTTTTTCAGACTAACTTTAGTGATTGCTCTGCAAAACATTATTTCCTTTGGCGTCAATTTATCGGATAACATCATGCTTGGCGGTTACAGTGAATCGGCCTTATCCGGTGTAGCTCTGGCTAACCAGATCCAGTTCTTGCTGCAAATGCTTGTGATGGGCGTAGGGGAGGGCGTTGTCATCCTCTCATCACGGGCATGGGGCGCGCGGGACATCCGAACCATCAAGCGGGTAGCCAGCATTGGAATGCGCATCGCACTGCTGCTGGCGTTCCTGCTGTGGCTGGCGGTATTCTTGTTCCCGCACGGATGCCTGTCCTTATTCACCAACGAGGACAACGTCATCACAGAAGGGGCCAAGTATTTACGGATTATCGGTTTTTCCTATCTCTTCTTTGCGGCAACCAACCTGCTGCTCGCTTCTCTGCGCAGCGTGGAGACGGTCAGAGTTGGATTTATCCTCTCCGTGTCGACGTTACTGATCAATGTTTGTTTGAACTATTTGCTGATCTACGGGCATTTCGGGTTCCCCGCTTGGGGGGTGAGAGGCTCGGCGGCGGCGACGCTAACGGCCCGTATCATCGAGCTGGTCATCGTGTTGGTGTATCTCAAACGAGTGGATCGCAAAATCCGGTTCACGCTGCGGGACTTCTTCCGATTTGACCGGGGGACGTTCAAACAATACCTTAGCGTGGGCTCTCCCATCCTGATGTCCAACGGTCTCTGGGGGCTGGCCATGGCGGTACAGTCTGGAATCTTGGGGCATATGGGGGAAGCGGCGATTGCCGCGAACAGTATCGCCACAACAGTCTTCCAAATCGTGTCGGTCGTCACATACGCTTCGGCCAGTGCGACGGCTGTGATTATCGGGAAGACGATTGGCGCCGGACATCCGGAAAAAATCAAGCCTTACGCCCAAACGCTGCAGGTGCTTTATGTGTTTATCGGTTTGGCGACAGGGGCCGTGCTCTTCTTGATCAAAGACATGGTGCTGGGCTTTTATGCCATATCCCCGGCATCCAAGGATCTGGCCTTGCAGTTTATGACGGTGCTCTCCATAACAGCGGTAGGCACGGCTTATCAAATGCCGGTGCTGACGGGCATCGTGCGCAGCGGAGGAGATACGAAATTTGTGTTATACAACGATTTAATCTTCATGTGGCTGATCGTATTGCCTTCATCCTTTCTCTGCGCTGTAGTATGGGGGTTGTCGCCGCTGCTGACGTTTATCTGTCTGAAATCGGATCAAATCCTGAAATGCTTTGTAGCGATCGTGAAGGTGAATCGCTATCGGTGGATTCGGACGTTTGGAACAACCCCGGAGCCGAAGGCATAATCTCCACGATAAAAAAAGGACCGCCATCGATCGGCTGCTGCCGGATCCATGCGGTCCTTTCTTTTTTATTCATAATATGCTGATTATTTGGATGGAGCGCCCAGCACCGGCTGGAATCCGGCTGGAATGTATGCGACGGCCTTCACCTCGGAAATGACCTGCGGATAAAATTGCCCAGGTTGAGGCTCGACGATGCGATAGTCGATGACTGCCTTGTCATCCTTAAAGGAGATGCTCGACACTTCCAGACCGTAGCCCGGGTGCGGCGCCATCGCCGTAATCGTCACCTTCGTCACGTCGCTGGTGAGTTTGTCTGTGCTCACGGTAAAATTAGACAAGCCGGGAATTGGGTTCGCAATCGGCTCATTGTCTTTAATAAATTGCAGCGTCCGGTCAAGCATGCCTGCTGCTTCACTGCGGGAGATCGGTTGCTTTGGTCCGAAGTTTCCCTTCTTATCCAAGGTAACGATTTTGGCTTTCAGCAGCGCTTGAATGCTGTTCATATAGTCTTTGTTGATTTGCTTCTCGTCCTTGATGGACACATATTGCATCGTAAACGCGTATTCGCCCTTTACGCTCAGCGCTTTGAACAACCAGTGGCTAAATTGCTCCTTCGTTACTTTGGCGGCCGGGTTAATGTCCTTCGGAATGCCCAGCCCGTAGTAGTTCGCGATCACAAAGGCTTCGGAATACCAAGCATGATCCTTTATCTTGGTGTAATAATCGCTGGCTTTGGGCAGTTTGATGAACCGGATCGTATCGAAGTTGAGATCCAGCGTTTTCACGATCAGCGTGACGGCTTCCGCACTTGTCAGCTTCTGGGCCGGATAATAACGGCCGTGAAGGTCGCCTTTAATGATTCCCATCTTCTCCAGGCGTTCGATCGCCTTTTGCTCCTGGTCACCTTTAATGTCGCTGAAAGCTGAGGCCGTACCGCCAAACATCATCGTGAACGCGATGACCATGAGCAGCGTCAGCTTGGAAAGTTTAGAGAAAGAGAACGTTCTGTTCCGTTTCATTCGTCAAGTCCCTCCTGGAAACAGTAATGAGTTAAACGAATCAGATTCGCCGTCTGCTCTGCTCTCGCATAGCGTACGGCGAGGCTTAAGGTATCATTTCCCTCCTTCCGGATTCAGACTGGTTTAACCCTTTGACGCAGGAAGAGCTGCAGATGTTTCAAAGAATCTCCTATTTTTTGCGAAAAGTCTCAGTTAATCAGTCCCGCATAACGCAGACCTTGACGGATGCCGCCCTCATCCACAGCCGCCGTGACATAATCGGCATGAGGCAGCAGGTCTGGATGAGAATTGCCCATGGCGATCCCTAAACCGACTTCCTGCAGCATTTCCTTATCATTCAGACCGTCTCCGAAGGCGACTGCGGCAGACAGAGGGATGCCGAGACGTTCCAGCATGGCTGCGATGCCCACCGCCTTGGAGCCGCCGCGCAGCGTGACATCCATCGCTTTCGAGTGCCAGCGGATCAGACGCAAGTCCTCGAATTGTCCATCGTACAACGCTTCGTCCTGCTCCTCACAATGCAGAAAAGCTTGATACACCGGGGATTTGCTCCAAAATTCCGGATCGAATCCCGGATGCTCGACCTTCAGCGAATTAATAGATTCCACGACAAAGGGGTGAGCTTCGGTATTGGTGTAGTAACGGTCATGCCCCTGAAATACGAGTGGATGCTGATGGCGCCCAGCCAACTCAACGAGTTTCTGAAGGCTTTGCGCAGGCAGGGGCCGCTGAAGCAGCGGCTCGCCCCGGTAGACAACGTAAGCCCCGTTTAGGCTGACGAAGGATTCGATGTGAAGCAGCTTGGCGATCGGTTGAAAAAAATACGGCGCCCGCCCGGTTGCAATCACCGGCTCGATACCGCTTGCTTTGAGTTCAGCAATGGCCTGAATCGTATCCTGCGGAACTTGCTTGTCCTCGTTCAGCAGCGTGCCGTCGAGATCAAAGAAGACGATGGTGTACTTGTTGTTCATAGGTATGGCTCCTATCCGTTCGTTTTTTTATCTGTTATCTATAAAAATAGTGTACCATGGGCGCGCAAACCGGTCATCGCCTCCGATCCACTTGTATAGAAAGCGTTGTCAAGCTATACTGTGAGCGATGGCCCGGCAACTGCTGCGGCAGTTCAGCCGGACGGTGTAAATCAGCCCCTATTGTGGAGAGAGGAAGAGGCCAATGCCGGTTATTGACATGCCCTTAGACGAGTTGCGCAAGTACAAAGGAATTAACCCCAAGCTGCCGGATTTCGACGCTTATTGGGAGACAGCGCTGCGCGAAATGCGCGCAGTGGATTCACAGGTTCAATTGGAGAAGGCGGAATATCAAGTGCCGGGTGTGGAGTGCTATCATCTTTATTTTACCGGAGTAAAAGGAGCCCGCATCCATGCGCAATACGTGCGCCCGGTTAAATCGGACGGCCCGGCGCCTGCCGTGATTTTGTTCCACGGTTATTCCGGGAATGCCGGCGACTGGACGGAAAAGCTGGGATACGCTTCGCTTGGCTTCCACGTCTTTGCGATGGATTGCCGCGGTCAAGGCGGCAGATCGGAGGATGTTGGCGGAACGATCGGCAATACGCTGCAAGGCCATATCATCCGCGGGGTAGACGGGGATCCGCAAAATATGTTGTTCCGCCATATTTTCCTGGACGCTGTACAATTGACGGGGATCGCTATGGAGATGCCGGAGGTGGATGAGAACCGCGTCGGCGTCACCGGTTGGTCGCAAGGCGGCGGGATCACGTTAGCATGCGCAGCGCTGGAGCCCCGGGTTCGTCGGGCTGCTCCAGTCTATCCGTTCCTCTCCGATTACCGCCGGGTATGGGAGATGGATTTGGCCAAGAATGCATACGAGGAATTACGCTTGTACTTCCGCCGCTTTGATCCGCAGCATGAACGGGAGGAGGAGTTGTTTGCCAAGCTGGGCTACATTGATGTGCATCATCTGGCCAGCCGCATTCAAGCGGAAGTACTGATGGGGGTTGGATTGATGGACGAGATTTGCCCGCCATCCACCCAATTTGCTGCCTACAACGCGATCACTTCGCCGAAGAAGCTGGAGATTTACCCGGATTTCGGCCATGAAGGTCTGCCGGGAATGCACGACAAGATCGTTCAGTTTATGCTAGGAATGTAAGGGAAGCCCGCAAAAATACTGACAAACAGGCTGAACGGGCAGGCAGAAAGGAGCGGTGTTCGTGACGGGCACGTTATTTATCAACGGGAGAATCCAAGCGCTGGAGCCAACCGGACTCTCTGAAAAAGAAGCCGATGCGGTATACGTGGAAAACGGCCGCATCCGCGCCATCGGGCGGACGGCGGAGCTGAAGCTGCAGCTGGCAGGCCGGGCGGTGCGTACCGTCGACTGGGAAGGGGCCGTGGTGCTCCCCGGCTTAACTGACTCGCATATGCACCTGTCCATGCACGGCATGAAGCTCGCCATGCTTGATTTCAGCGGCGTCACTTCGAAGGAGGAGATGCTGCGACTTGTCCGGGAGCGCGCGGCGGTGACGCCGCCCGGCGAATGGATTCTCGGCCTGAATTGGGACGAGAATCGGTTCGTACCCGCTGCGGCACCAACACTGGAGGAGCTGGACGCGGTTAGCACCCGCCATCCAATCTTCCTGACGCGCACCTGCTTCCATGCGTATTTGGCCAATTCCGAGGCGTTCCGCCGCGCGGGGATTACGCCGGATACGCCGGACCCGGAAGCCGGGGCATACGGCAGGGACGAGGAAGGGCGCTTCACTGGCTGGGTGTATGAGGAGGCGTCGGTGCCGTTCACCCGAGCGCAGCCAGAACCGGACTATGCCGCGAAGAAGGACGCCATTCGCCGCGCCTGGCTTGACGCGCTGCGCCTGGGGCTCACCGCTGCCCATACCGAGGACCTGCGGTTTCTCGGCAGCATCGAGACGATGCAGCGCATTTGCCGCGAGCTGCGCGAGGAAGGGATCGCCTTCCGCACCCACCAGCTGCTGTACTATCCGTTTCTGGAGGAAGCGGAAGAGCTTGGGGTGCGGGCCGGCGACGGCGACGACTGGCTGCGTATCGGCGCGGTGAAGCTGTTCGCCGACGGAGCGATCGGCGGCCGCACCGCGCTGCTAAAGCAGCCGTACAGCGATGCGCCGCACACCCGGGGCATGGCGATCCATCCGGAGGAGCGGCTCGCCGAGATCGTGCGTGAGGCGCGGCGGCAGGGCTTCCCGATCGCCGTGCACGCGATCGGCGACGGTGGCGCCGATCTCACGCTGCGCGCGATGGAGGCGCAGCCGCTGATCTCCGGCAGCCGGCTCCCGGACCGGCTGATCCATGCGCAGGTGCTGGACGCCGGGCTCGTCCAGCGCATGGCCGCGCTGCCGCTCGCGGCGGATATCCAGCCGCGGTTCGTGGCCAGCGACTTCCCCTGGGTGCTGGAGCGGGTGGGGGAAGGGCGTACGGCGTACCTGTACGCCTGGAAGAAGCTGCTGGCGGCCGGGATCCCCTGCGCCGGCGGCAGCGACGCGCCCATCGAGCCGCTCAGCCCGTTCCTTGGGCTGCATGCGGCGGTGACCCGGCGGGCGCCGGAGGAGACGCACGAGGGCTATCTGCCCGAAGAGAAGCTGACGACGGCGGAGGCCGTGGCGCTCTTTACCCGCGGCAGTGCCCAGGCCGCCGGGGAAGCGGACGAGCGCGGGGAGATCGCCGTGGGGAAAGCCGGCGATTTTACAGTCATCGACCGGGAGATCGAAGGCGATCCCGAGCAGCTTCTCCAAGTCCAGGTGCGGATGACCATCGTCAACGGGGAGATCGGTTACCGGGCGCCATAGACTTGCACGGTGAAGCCGGAGGTCATGTCCAGCAACTTGTTCCGCTGTTGAGCCTTCCCACTCCCCTCTCGCGCCTAATGTATATGAAAAATCGAATACAATTTAACGATTTGGGCGGATTTAAGGGAATCTATATGAAATTTCATATACATTTGCTCATTTCCGAGAGAAACAGCCTAAATCTATATGAAAAACCGAATAGATTCCCTTTTTTTCTTCGTTGGCACCATTTTATATATGAAATTTCGAATAGATTTCCGATATGACCTAAAGAAGCCGTCCCAGGGAGCTTGAACTCCCGGGACGGCTTTCTTTGTTGTGCTCGAGCATGGTGCCTGAACATCCTTACACCGTGAAGCCGGAGGTCATGTCCTGCAGCTTCTTCGCCATCGCGGCCAGCTGGTCGGCGGTGCCGTCGATTTCGTTCATCGTGGCGAGCTGCTGCTGGATGCTGCTACTAATCTGCTCCGTGCCTCCGGCGATCTCTTCGGTCGCGATCGCGATGCTGCTGATCGCTTTCTCCATCTCCCGGGTGCTCTGCGCCTGCCGATCGTTATCCTCATCGATGCGGGCGATCTGGCCGATGATTTCTTGCACGCTGCCCAGAATATGATCGATACTGCGCTTTGCCTCCGCCGCTTTTTCCACGCCTTCTTGCACCTTGCCGGCCGCTTCATTGGCCGAGGCTACGGCTTCCGCCGACTTCAACTGGTTGTCGGCAACCACATCGGCGATCTCTTGAGCGGCGATCCGACTCTCATCGGCCAGCTTGCGAATTTCATCGGCCACGACGGAAAATCCTCTGCCGGCTTCCCCGGCGCGGGCCGCTTCAATCGCGGCATTCAGCGCCAGCAGATTGGTTTGGGCAGAGATGCCGGCGATCAGCTCGGTCATGTTGGCGATGCGCTCGGATGAATCGTTAAGCTGGCGGATCGTTGACGTAACGAGGCGGGTTGACGACTCGATATCGGTAATGGCCTCTTCGATCTCTGTAATTTTCATCGCCCCGTTGGCTGCGGCTTCGCCGACGATTTTACTCTTCTCCGCTGTATGTTTGCTGGCGATGGCCGTGGATTCGGAGAACCGGGCCATATCGGTTAAGCTGGCGGACGTTTCCTCCGCGACAGCGGCATTCTCCGAGGTGCCGGAAGCGATCTGCTGTACCGTGGCGGAGATGTTTTCCAGTGAAGCGGTGGTTTCTCCCGTTGCCCGGCTCAGCAACTGACTGGCGGAATACATCGTGCCGCTGGAGGCGATGATTTCCCCGATGATCGTTTGCAGCTTGGCCATAAAGGCGTCAAAGCTTTGGCTGAGCACGCCGAGCTCATCCTTGCTGCGATAACCGATTCGCCCGGTTAAATCGCCGTTGCTGTCGGCAATCTCCTTCAGCTTGGAGGTTACTTTTTCAATCGGATGGACGACGGCGCGAATAATAAACAATGCCAGAACGACAGTGACGGCGGCGGAAATGGCCAGCAGGATCAACATGGTGATCCAGGTGGAACGGTAGACCGCTTTGCTGTCTTCATAGGTTTGCCGCGCTTCATTGATATGTTCATTGATCCAGCCGTCCATCGCGTCGATCAATTCGGCTTTCGCCGTATCCAAGGCGGTCATTTCTGCTGGAGGTCCGCCGGGTTCCCCTGCCGGTTCGGCGGCTGGGTCTGCCCCCGCCGCAACCCCTGTTGCATCCCCTGCTTCAGCACCCGCTTCAGCGGCCTCCTCCGTTGCAGGCGCGTTCGCCCCTGGGCCTCCTGGACCGGTCATGCCGTTCTGGTACGTCGTCAGGAAGTTGTCCAACGCCTCAGTATATGCTGCGTATGTAGTCAATACATTGCTTACAGTCGCTTGGTCAGTTTCATCGTTATATTCGGACAAGCTTGCCTCGATCTTCGTTAAGGTTGCGGTGATTTCCTCCTTCAGCGAAGCGCGTTCTTCGTCATCGGAGGCGTTCATGTAGCTGTTGGCCGAGGTGCTCGCCGCAATCATGCTCGATTTCAGCTCCTCCAGCTTCACGATCGGCACGAGCCGTTCGTTATTCAGTTCCTCCAGCTTGTCGTTAACGTTGGAAATTTCCCGAAGACCCACGACACCGATGATAAGGAGAAACGCAAACAGGCAATACGCCAGCAAGCGGATTTTTAGCGCAATCTTCATGTCTTGGATGAGTTTCACGTGATTGTCCCCCTAGGTATGTATTCGTATAATGGATATGTCCAGTGTATCTGGGGGGACTGAATCCAGCATGAATAACAACTGAATGGAGCATGAAAGACCGCTGAATTCACGATGAACGGATACTGAATTTTTACTGAAAAGAACATGAGGAGGTTTTTTCCGTTGTCGCTGGAAATTGAACGCAAGTTTCTGTTACCGGCGTATCCGGAGCAACTGATTCGAGAGGGAGCGCTGGTGGTTCGGTCGGAACATGCGATCGACCAGACGTATCTAGCCCTGCATGAGGATCAGGAGCTGCGGGTTCGCAGAATTGAGGACTTGCGTACCGGAGAGATTCAATATACACATACCTTCAAAAGAGGGTTTGGCCTGTCCCGCAAAGAAGTGGAGGTGTCCATTTCGGAGGGGCTGTATGAGCAGATTATCGCGATTCATCAGGCGATCCCTTTGACCAAACGACGGGTGACTGCCGAATGGGACAAGCGTACAGTAGAGATCGACGTTTACGACCAGATCGATTTTATCGTGCTCGAAGTGGAGTTTAGCTCGGAGGAAGAGGCGCGGTCCTTTGAGCCGCCGGCCTGGTTTGGCCCGGACATCAGCACCAGCAAGGAATACAGCAACAAGAAGGTATGGCGCGATTTACAAGCCCGCAAAAAAGAGACCTGACATCCTCAGGTCTCTCGTTCTATGACAGTTCTCTATTCCAGCGCCAGTCCGCCGCCTTCCCGCAGCAAAAAACCGTAGTTATTGCGGACGAACTCCAGCACTTTATCGCAGATGATCCGGTGCCCGTCTTCATTTGGATGGATGCCGTCCGAGCAGAGGAACTTGGTGTAATCAGGGTGCTCGAGAAAAGCGCCGCGTACGTCGATCATTTTGGTCTTGGTCATTTCCGATACTTTCAGAATCGTTGAATTGTACCGTTCCTGCCACCAATAAATCTTCGTGACACTCCCCAGCCATTTCAGGATGTTCTTCTCCGCTTCCGGGTCGTTGCGGCTGACCCATTTGAAGTAATTGTCGGCGTTGAGCGGCGGCAAGCTCATCAGGACCGGGACAATGTTCTGACTCTTTACGAATTGGATCGCTTCGGTCAGCATTTTCTCAAATAGAGGAAAGTCGGTTTTCGGGTGGTGTTCCGCCTCGGGATGCTCAGCAATTTCATTCCAGTTGAAATCACAGTCATTGCCTCCGTACTCGATCAAAACGATGTGGGGTTTATCCTTCTCCACGTCCCGCTTCAGGTTCGTGAGCCCCTTCATTAACGTGTTACCAAACCGCGCGGTATTATGAACCGCACCCTTCAATTTCTGCTGCAGCAGCGATACATAGTTGTTCTCCAAGACGACGTACTTACGGCGTTGTTCATCGTAGATGACGCCTTTGGAAATGGAGTCTCCGCTGACCATATACTTGATTTCATTTTTGGAAAAAAACTTGCTGTCGTTGATCACAATATCACCCCTCTTAAACCCCGAAACCTTGTTCATTTCGTTATATCTATTGTAGATGAGTTTTCTTCGCCTATGCAAGTAAACAGTTCGTATTGTCAGTGTCAAGCTAGCGTGGGCAGTCATTTAAGATGCCTGGAACGCGAACCCCGAAGGAACCTCTTCCTTGTAAGCGCTTTGCTTCGTTCTTTCATCAAACACAAGTGATTTGTCAGAATTTTTTGCCGTTATCCGCGAAGTGCTTTGAGTGCCATACCCGTTGTGCTGCTTTGCTTCGGTCCTTGCAGCATGCGAATCATTCCAGCGATACAACCCTTGACCGGTTGCGTCACGTTCTTGAGCAATTGCCGCATGTTTATCGACTGCTGCGGCGTTGCCTGCTTACTCGCTTGTCCTTCAACCGTTCTTACCACCGTGCCCGCTTCTTGAA